>DASRQP010000265.1:0-30608 GCA_035696585.1 Candidatus Acidiferrales bacterium
TGTGCATGGGGTGAATGCAGGATTTTCCCGATCAGCATTCCAGGAACGGAAAGATCGTCCGCATACTTGCCGAGGCCCGTGACTTTGGCGCGAGCATCCGTCATCGCCATAGGCTTGCCGATGATGCTGAAGCCGTTGGTATTTTTCGCCATGGTCAGCTGGTCGCCGCAACCTGCGTCGTGGATTTCGCGCGCAGCTTTTCAATCGCGTATTTCACGGACTCGTAGATTTGCATGTAGCCGGTGCAGCGGCAGAGATTTCCCGAGAGCGCCTCGCGAATTTCATCCATGGTGGGATCCGGATTACGGTCGAGCAACGCTTTGGTCGCAATCATGAAGCCCGGCGTGCAATAGCCGCATTGCGCGCCGCCCATTTCCGCGTAGCCTTCCTGCACGGGATCAAGTTCGCCCGGGCCGCCGAGTCCTTCGACCGTCGTGATTTCGCGTCCTTCGTAGCTAGCCGCGAGTGCGACGCAGGAAAGCATTGGCGTTCCGTCAATGAGCACCGCGCAGCAGCCGCAACTCGAATCGTCGCAGCCGCGCTTCGAACCGGTGAGGCCAAGATCCTCGCGCAGCGCATCGAGCAGAAGCCGATTCGGCGCGATGGCGATTTCGCGCTCCTCGCCATTGACGCGCAAGCGCATGAGTTCTTTATTCACCATATCTCCTAGGCGAGTTTCTTCAACGCTTCTTCGTCGTATCCCAGTACGATTTGCTTGCCTGAAATCACCACCGGCCTGCGAATCAGATTCGGCTCCGCAGCCATCATTTTCAAAGCGTCCGCGCGCGATGGCGGCTTTTCCTTCATGTTCCGCTCGCGATACAGTTCATTTCGCGAGTTCAAGAACAATCGGTAATCCCGCTCGCCGATTAGCCTGTCCAGTTCCGCTACCGTCAAGCGATCCTGAGCCAGATCTCGCAGTTGGAGTTCAGCGCCGTGTTCGAGCAAGAGACCTCTTGCTTTACGGCAGGAGGTTCATGTCGGCTTGTGCCAGAATTTAATTTTTGATTTCGCCATTCTTGCTCGCCTTTCAGTAACGCGGCACGCGCGGATCGATTTCCTGTGACCATCGGTCAATCCCGCCCGCCATCGACCGCGCGCCGGAAACTCCCTGGGAACGCAACCACGCCGCGGCATCGAGACTGCGCCTGCCGCTATGACAGAAAAGTATGACGCTATCCGCTGTTTCGAATTCGGCCAGGCTTGCGGGGATCTGCCCCAACGGAATCAGTTTTGAACCTTCGATATGGCAGAGCTGGTATTCCCACGACTCACGCACGTCGACAAAAAACAATTTCTCGCCCCGGTCGAGCTGCTGTTTCACTTCGCTGGGCGCGATCTCCAGATTCGCGAACAGGTCTTCAGGCATTTTTCCCCACTGGAATTCTCCACCGCCCTATCATCTTCCCTGCCAGACAGGAGCGCGTTTTTCGAGGAATGCGCGAATGCCTTCCTGCGCATCCTCGGTATGGATCAGGTCCCGCAAGTAAACTTCCTCGACAGTTTCCAGGCTCCGCTCAAAATCGAATCCCGCCGTTTTCCACAATGTACGCCGTGCCATTCCCAAGACGGCAGGACTCAGCGCGCCAAGCTCTTCGAGCAATGTCGCAACGGTGTTCTCCAACTCACTATCCGCAACAACGCGCGAAATAAGTCCAAGGCGTTGCGCTTCGCGTGCGGAAATCGTTCGGCCGCTCAATATCAAATCGGCGGCCGCGCGCATCCCCATCAACTTAGGAAACGTGACCATCGCCACGGGCGGAAAGCAGCCGAGCTTGATTTCGGGCTGGCCGAATTTCGCCGATTCTGTTGCGATGACGAAATCGCAGAACGTCGCTAGTTCGCAGCCGCCACCAAGACAGTACCCATGCACGGCGGCAATAGTGATAAACCGGCCACTCCATATTTCGCGGAAAATCCCGTGAAACGCGTGGAGCATTTCCTCGACGCGTTCTGGCGTATGGTCCGCCACTTCCGCTCCCGCCGAAAAACCCTTCTCCCCGGCGCCCTGAAAAACCAGAAAATCCATTTCCGGACCCAGTTCTTCAATCACCGCGTTGATCTCGCGCATCATCGCAATGTTCATCACGTTCAGCGGCGGACGCTCCAGCATGATCCGCGCAATGCGGCCTTCGGTGCGTACGCGAACGCTTTCAAGGGCTAACATGTCAATCGTTTCAAAATGCGCGAGGCTACTCCCCACATTACTCCATCGAGCCCTTCGGCGCGATCCACTTCGGCTCCGTGCTCTGAATGTCGCTGATGAGTTTCAAGTCTTCTTCCTGCGGGAACACTTCCTTCATGTGCTCCGCATATTTCTCGGGTGACAGCAATTCACCCGAGACGCTGTACGGTTGATTCGCAAACTCGCCGATATGGCGATTGAACTTTGGATTGGGAACGTAAAGCGGTGTTTTACCCGCAGGGACGTGCTTGTTGATCTGCTCGATCAATTTCAAGCACTCCTCGTAATAGAGATTGCGATTATGCTCGTTCATGTGGCCGAGATCGGCGGCCTGCTGATTCTGCGCTTCGTCGTAACGCCCCTTTAGGCCCCAAACATAAAACCAGTGCGCTGAACTCGACTGATCGACGCCAAAAAGGTCGTTGCTCACGGGAATCCATTTATTGATGTATTTCTGCACCACCGACAAAGGAACCACGCCAGCCTTCACGATGCGCTTGATGCCATCGTGACCCGTGCCCAGGTGAAAAGATTCCTCACGCAGCATGGGAATCATCGACTGCGCCAGCGGCGCGAAGCCGGAATAGCTCAGCATGGTGAGCTGGAATTTTCCGTCGCGGTCCACGAAATCGGTGTAGGTGAAAAAGTCGAGCCAGTTGCGCACGTCCTGGTTAAACGCGCCCAGCAGACGCTTCTGTTCGAACGCGCGCCGCTCCAGCATTTTCTGCGCTTCCACTCGCCCGCCATAGCCGAAATGCGAAATCAGCAGCGTGCACATTTGCCAGCCGTGGCGCATTTCTTCGGTCACCACGCGGCAGAGCGATTTGCGGTCGTGCTCGCTGGGACATGCCTCAAAAAGATGGCGCTGTTGCTCAACCGATGCGAACTCCGTGTCGCCCTGATAAATAATCAGGTTCATCAGGCCATCGCGTATCCGCTGGTCGGGAATTTCGAGGATCTTCTCCCACTTTGAACGGCCCTTGAACGCGCCGAACTCGATTTCGTTAGAGCGGATCGGACCGAATTTCGCCTCGAATTTATAATTCTCGATTTCGGCGTAGTTCACGCCGATTTCTTTGCGCCACGAGCCGAATAAATCCACCCAGTCATCAAAAGTTGCGATTCGTGTTGCAGGCATTGCGCCATCTCCTTCCCCTGAATCTCTAGCTACAAGAGTTTATTAATTCCCAGGAATTCGTTTTCAGTTTCCTCGAAACCGCGGCTCGCGCTTCGCTAAGAATGCATCAAGCCCTTCCGCGCAGTCGTCTGAAAGGAAACACTTCACCTGCCGCTCGATTTCCGCATCCAGCGCGTGCTCCAACTTCTCGCATTCAGCCGCGAATAAAACGTGCTTAATGGCTCGAATCGCCATCGGAGGACCCGCAGCCACTCGCGCCGCAAACTTTTTTGTTTCCTCCGCGAACCTTGCTTCTGGCACCACGCGATTTACGATTCCGAGCCGCTCCGCCTCAGTCGCGGAAATCATTTCCGCCGTGTAAAACAACTCCGCGGCCTTAGCCACGCCAACAATCCTCGGCAGAAAATACGTCCCGCCGAAATCCGGGAACAGGCCCATTCGCGTGAATGTCTCGCCAAAGGTCGCCTGCTCGGAAGCGATGCGAAGATCGCACGCCAGAGCTAGGTTCATCCCGGCTCCCGCCGCTGGACCATTCACCGCGGCAATCACGGGTTGCGGCATGGTGCAAATGGCCATGGCGATTTCTTTCCCAGCGCGCAACAAGCCTTCGAGCTCATGACCGGCATTGCGCGAGCGCGCGTCGCGCAGCACTGCCAGATCTCCTCCGGCGCAGAAACCACGGCCCGCACCCGTCAAAATAATCACGCGGGCCGAGCCGTCAGCAGCCGCGCGATTGAGCCCCTCAACAAGCGCGCGACCAAGCTCGACATTCAGAGCGTTCAAACGCTCAGGCCGGTTCAGGCGCAGAGTCAGTACGGCGCCGTCGTGCTCCTCGAGAACCAACGCTTCCGCTACCGATTTTTGCGTCGCATCCGGCATCGCAGGCTGGCTCAACTGCCCATCCGCTTCAGAACCGCGGCCAGCTTCCTGAAATAGCGCATCTTCACGCCTCGGCCCTTCGCATTCAGCGCGCTGGTGGAAGGCAGCACAAAAACGTCCGCGCCATAGAGCTTTTCTTTTTGCAATCCAAGCATGCAAGGGCGGCCTGCAAATTTCTCGTAGACCATCTTGCCGTTGAACGCGACCAGACGCGGGCGAAACTCTTCGAGCTTTTGCGCGAGTAGCACGCGACCTTCCGAAAATTCCTCGCGCTCGATGTCGTCGATTCCTTTGGACGGCCGCTTGACGAGGTCCGTAAGTCCTATGCCAAATTCGAGCACGCGGCGATCATCCGCGTAGGCAATCGGCTCGGGAATCACACCCGATTCATAGAGCAACGGCCAAAATTCGTTGCCGCGACCTGCGTAATAATGGCCCACACGCGCTGAGCGTTCGCCGGGATTACATCCCACGACAATCAGCTTCATTCCTCGCCGGAGATAATCAGGCAGCGTGCGCATCGCTTCGAGCCAACTCCATCGTCACATTTAATCTTTCAGATTTACCCAAACGCTCTTGACCTGCGTGTAGCTTTCGAGCGCGTGCATACTCAATTCGCGCCCGTAACCGCTCATCTTGTAGCCGCCAAAAGCCGCAGCAGGGTCGTAATTGTTGTAGGTGTTGATCCACACTGTTCCGGCTTGCAACCTATGTGCGACGCGATGGGCTTTCGCGATATCGCGCGTCCAAACGGCAGCCGCCAAACCGTAGGGATTCTTGTTTGCTTCTCGAATGGCTTCTTCCACGTCGTCGAACGCGATCGTCGCAAGCACAGGACCGAAGATCTCCTCGCGCGCAATGGTCATGTCGTTCTTCACGTCATCGAAAACAGTCGGCTGCACAAAATAGCCTTTGCCGTTTCCAAATTGCGCACGCGCTCCGCCGGCGACGAGTTTTGCTCCTTCGGCTTTTCCTTTTTCGATATAGCCGAGGACTTTGTTCATCTGCGGCTCGCTGACCAGTGCGCCGAATTTCGTTTTCGGATCGAGCGGGTCGCCGGGTTGGACTTTCTTCGTGCGGTCAACCAGTTTCTGCATGAAATCATCGTGAATCTTGCGCTCCACGAAGAGCCGCGAGCCTGCAGCACATACTTCGCCTTTGCCGTAGAAAATGCCGATTGTCGCGCCGCGCACCGCGCTATCCAAATCCGCATCGGCCAGAACAATGTTCGGAGATTTTCCTCCAAGCTCCAGAGTGACGTGCTTCAGGCTGTCCGCGGAAACGCGGGCAATCTCCTGTCCGGTCATCGTTGATCCGGTGAATGCAACTTTCGACACGCCCGGATGGCGCACCAGCGCGCGCCCGAGTTCATCGGAAGCGCCCGTGACGATGTTCAAAGCGCCGTCCGGCAGGCCAGCTTCCTGGCAAATCTCGCCGAGCCGCAGTGCAGTGAGCGACGTCCACGGCGCGGGCTTCAGCACGACGGTGTTGCCGGCAGCCAGCGCGGGCGCCACTTTCCACGACGCAAGGAGCAGCGGAAAATTCCACGGGACGATTGCCGCGACCACGCCAATGGGTTCACGCAACGTGTAATGCAGAAAAGGTCCGCGAACGGGAACCGTTTCACCGTGAATCTTTGTAGCCCAGCCGGCGTAGTAACGGAAAACCTCCGCCACCATGGGCATGTCCACCTGGCACGATTCAAAGATGGGCTTGCCGTTGTCTAGCGTTTCGAGGGTCCCAAGCTCTTCGTTGTATTTGTCGACCAGGTCACCGATTTTCCAGAGTATGCGGCCGCGGTCCGAAGCGCTCATTTCCGCCCACGGGCCTGACTCGAACGCGCCCCGCGCTGCCTCGACTGCGAGATCAGCATCGCGGGCGTCTGCGTCGGCAATCTGCGTCAGCGTTTCGCCCGTGGCAGGGTTAATCGTCGAATACGCCTTGCCCGACGCGGCATCCAGCCATTTGCCGCCGATGAACAACTTCCCGGGCTTCGCCTCAATTTTGGCCGCGGTCGCCATGCTCTGCTACCTTCCCTTGAATTCCGGTTGGCGCTTCTCCACGTATGCTTTCAGTCCTTCCTTCGCGTCATCGCTTGTGAAAAGCAATTGCTGCAACTCGCGCTCGATACCCAGAGCCTCGCCAAAGCCGACTTCCAATCCGGTGACCACGGCGCGCTTGATACGCCCCACGGCGCGAGACGCCTTGTTCGGCGGGCAGAATTGCCGCGCGTAAGCCATTACTTCTTCCCAGAACGATTCCCGCTCGTAAATATACTGAATCAGCCCCATCTCGGCGGCTTCTTCGAAGCTGAAAGTGCGCCCCGTCGCCATTAATTCAATCGCTCTCGACTTGCCCACCGCGCGCGCAAGACGTTGCGTGCCTCCCGTGCCGGGAAGAACGCCCAGGTTCACTTCGGGCAGGCCAATTTTGCCGCCCTCTTTTTTCGCCAGTCGGATATCGCAAGCAAGCGCGATTTCAAGACCGCCTCCCACCGTGTGGCCGTTGAGCGCCGCAATCACCAGTTTTGGCGTCTGCTCCAGCCGTGAGAGCGTTTCATTCGCATGCAGGCAGAAATAGTATTTGAACTGCGGATCGACTTTGGCAAGCATGGGGATGCTCGCTCCCGCCGAAAAGAACTTTTCACCCGCGCCGCGAAGCAAAAGAACGTGGACGTTGTCGTCCATGCGCGCCTGCAGAATTGATTCATCGAGCTGGCGCATCATCTCGTATGTGTACGTATTCGCCGGTGCATCATCCATCTCGATGATGGCGATGCCCTCCTCAACGCGATAATTCACCAACTGCTTCTGATCCACCGCTTGCGTCGTTGCCATTGAAAAACTCCTCTCTTGTGAATATCGATTTCGTCTAACCCGCAGCGCGCGCCGCCACTTTCAAGGTGCCACGCGCAGCGCGCGATGCTTTCTGAGACTCAACCCGGTGGCCATTCATTACGCCGTGTAGGAACATTTGCGACATCACATCTGAAAGCGCTTCGGCTTGGGGATCCACCTGTGGACGATGCCACGTGTGAATCCAGTTCATCATACCGAACAACGACAAAACAGCGATCCGGGGATTTAGCTGCCGTGCCTGGCCGGCGCGCCGCAATTCCTCGAAAATCTCGAGCGCCGTGCCGTAATAGCGGCGCTTGATCTCCGCAACTTCCCTGCGATACTCCCCCGCAAGCACATCATCCTCGCGCGCAAGCACCTTCATTTCCATGGGATGGCGCAGAAAATATTCCAGATGGTTATGAACCAAAATGCGCAGGCGGGCAGCAGGATCGGACACACCTTCCAGGCTGCGGCGAAGCTGCGACAGAATCGTGTTAAATGTATGGATTTGAATCAGATAGAGGAGCTTCTGTTTGCTTTCGACATAATAATATAAGCCCGAGAGCGAAACGCCGCTCGCGCGGCTGATGTCGCGAATCGAGGCGCCTTCGTAGCCCTTTTCGGCGAAAACGCGTGCGGAATGCCGGAGAATCATCTCCAACTTTCGGGAAGCGGTTCGCGAATCTGGTGTCGCAGTACGAGGCATTCGTCGGCAATCCTGAGTCGAACGTTCGTTCGAATAACGAGCATAGTTCCCCGAACGACAGGAGTCAAGCGGCACTGCCGTGGCGAATTCGAGCGCATACAGACTTTGCCGGACACGAGAATCTTGCATCTTCAAATCGTCTGCTGCGTCAGATAAGAGTGCGTGCTGATGCGAGAACATGGCGACTATTTGTGTTACGCTTTGTCGTTATCACCTGACGCGGGGCACCGACGGATCATGGAACCAGCAAAAGCAAACGCCAAATTGGCGAATTCGCAAGCAACTCCTGTTGATAACGAATCTGCCCTGGTCGCGGCGGCTAAGACGGGTGACGTCGAGGCATTCGAGGCACTCGTCAACCGTTACGAACGGAAAATCTTTCGCCTCACTCAACACATTACTCAAAACACGGAAGACGCGCAGGACGCATCGCAAGAAGCGTTCTTGAAGGCATTTGAGCACCTCGGCGAATTCCAGGGCAATTCGCGGTTTTACACTTGGCTGGTGCGCATCGCCGTAAATCAGGCGCTGATGAAGTTGCGCAAACGGCACACGAAAGATATTTCGCTCGATCAGGACATCGAAACCGAAGATAACTTCATGCCCCGCGAAATCGAGGACTGGGGTCCTTCGCCCGAACAGCGTTACGCTCAAGATGAGCTCGCTGGAATACTCTCCCAGGTGATCGGTGAACTGGAACCGTCCTTCAGGACCGTTTTCCAACTGCGCGACATCGAAGAACTTTCCACCGAAGAGACCGCGGAAGCCCTTGGCTTGTCCGTGCCTGCTGTGAAATCTCGGCTGCTGCGTGCGCGCCTGAAGCTGCGAGAAAAATTGAATCGGTATTTTCGAAGAGGTATACCCCAATGAACTGTAGAAGCGTCGTGAGAGAGCTTTCGAGTTACCTCGACGGAGAACTCGACCTAAGTCTGCAGCAGTCCATCGAAGTTCACATGGAGCACTGCGAAGATTGCCACTTGCTGGTGGACACAACGAAAAAAACAATTCAGATTTTCTGCAATTCCGAACCTTTGCCGCTTTCGGATGAGGTCCGCGGCCGTCTGCATGACGCACTGGTCAAACGCCTGCACAAACCACGAGCCTAACCGCCGTGCACGGCTAGCCGGCCGAGTCCACCTTCCACAATTCCACGTTACTCCCAACTCCCCGCTGCAGCGCCAGTTCGTAGACTCGTCCAGCGGTCACAATATCCTCAATCGCGATTCCGTTGGATTTGAAAAGAGTGATTTGTTCGGGTGATGTGCGTCCATCCACGCGTCGCGCAATCAAATCGCCAAGCTCTTTCACGTCGTTCCACCGCGAGTAATCTCCCTCGAATGCCTGGATCAAATCCCCCGCCTCCAGTTTGGATTGCTCGCGCGAATCGGCGAAAATCACATCGGCGCGGTTTACCGCATCAGCGTCAAGTTCCGCCTTCTCGGGGAAATTCGCTCCGATCGCGTTAATGTGCGTCCCCGCACCCAGCCACCGGCCTTCGACCACTGGCTTTGACGCGTTAGTCGAAGTGATCGCGATATCCGCGTCATGCAAGGCTTCCTCCACCGAAGCGGCGACCTCGACCGGCACGCTCAATTTTTCACTCATCCCACGCGCAAAACGCTGTCGGCGTTCTGGATCGCGTCCAAAAGCGCGAACGCACTCGATTTTCCGAACGGCTGCCACGGCCTCGATTTGTGTCGCCGCCTGAAGGCCCGTACCGATGATTCCAACCTTCCGCGCATCAGGACGCGCCAATAATTTCGTGGCGACTCCACTTGCAGCGCCGGTTCGCATCTGGCCCAGGTAACGCGCTTCGATCAGCGCTAGCAGCTCGCCTGTCTTGGCCTGGAACAGAGGAACCAGAAACCGCAAGCCTTCCCGGGAACTTGTGTAAATTTTCATGCCCATGTACCCGCCGGTTCCGTCGGCGGCGGCCATATAGTGGAGGTACGAATTGCCCGGCAGGTGCAGCCGCTGGCGGGAGTGAAACTGCGCGCTGCCATCCGCCAGCCGCCGAAACGCATCCTCGACAGCTTCGATCGCCAAAGGCATCGTCAGCAATGAACGAACATCGGATTCCGACAGAAGTAATGCCATGAATGATTCCCTTGTACTCTCGGCCACCCAAAATCGAACAGCGGAATTACATTAATTCACATTGATTCGGAATCGCAGCACATGGGCATCAGCTCGATCAAGTACCAACAATTCACCTTTGGGTGTGAATGCGACGTCGGTCGGCGTTGCATTTTGCCCCCATTCCGGATGCTCGGAAAAATTTACGGTTAACTTTGGCGTCCCATCCACCGACCAGATTTCCAGCAGGTGCTTTGCCTCGTCCGTGGCGACTACAAAATTCTTCGACACGGCCAGGCCGTAGGCCTTAGCAACATCGCGCTTCGGCGCCAGATTGCTGAAAGGAAAACCCCACGAGGAAACGTAGGCGCCATCGAACGAAAGCTTTTCGATAAGTTGATTGTCCGCATCGGCGACGAACAAATTCCCCTTGCCTCCAACCCGGATGCGACACGGCGTCCAATGCGGTACAGGCATGCCCGCCGGTTTCTGCCAGACTTGCAAAATGCGGCCGCGCGCATTCATTCTCGCGAGGTGCGCCGTTTCAAAATCGGCGAGATAAATATCGTCGTCGTCAGGATCTATGGCGATGCTTGCGGGATGATTCAGTGAGCTTCTGTAACGGAACGAGAGCGTGCGGAATGTTTCGCCTTCTGGGGAAAAAATCTGAATCTGCGCCCTTCGAAAATCCACAATAAAGATCGCCTGCCCGGAATCAATGGCAATATCCCAGTTGTTCTCATTTCCCGCCACATCAAAGGCCAGCAATGGATGTCCCAAGGAATCGAACTTCTCGATTTGCGTTGGAGTGCCGTCGTTCGCAATGTAGACATTGCCGACCCGATCTGAGTTGAACGATTGTGGATTCTGCAATTGCCCCGGCTCCGTGCCTGCGCTGCCCCATTCACCAAGATATTGAAGCAGAGGCGGAGGAACGCTTTGCGCCGCGTGCTGCGGAGCCGAGCACGACGCAATCGCGGCTGCGCAGAAAATACTAAATCCCGCACAGATCAGTCTCCTCCCGCGGCGCCGGACCATTTTCTTCCTGTTCATTCTTTGGCCTTTCCCAAACGCTTTCTTCCTTTTCTCGTCTCCCCCGTGCCGGAATTAATTCGATGCACGGTGGTGAGCGTCATTTCGTACTGGCGATTTTCCTGACCTTTCAGACCAACGTTGCCGAAGTTAAAGTGTGCCTTGCCGCCCGGCGTCGTTGCGGGCGCGACCTGCACTGGCAAACTACCGCACAGCCCAGGTTCGATGAAGCCTGTTTCGTACCGATGCCTCTTCGGGCTCCAAGTGAAAACGCGAACAAGCGTGAAATCACACGGTCTTCCTTCTCCATCGCGCGTGCCCATAACCAAATACTCCGGCTTAACGGAGCCTGTTGAGTCCACCGCGCGATTAATTTCAAACCATGCGACGATGTTGATGTGTTCAGAGCTTTGATATTCGGGAAGCGGCTCGGGTAGATCCATACTAACAAGCCGGCCAAGCACCCAGCCGGAGATCTCAGTCGCATTATTAATATTTGCGCGCACCAACCACCAATCCTGCAGGTTCGACGAATCAGATGAGGAACTGGGACGCGCTTGTTGTCCCACATCCGCAGTTGCTTCCCGCGCGAACATTTCCAAGGTTGTGCCGCCGGGCGCGGACGATATCACTTCCCACTGCCGCCCGGGACGAATGTGAAGGTTGCTGCGAGCGCGCGTATCGCCCCGTGCCTGCACGGGCATGGCCTCCGTTCCCTTATTGAGCAGGGCGGCGGCATGCCACAGCGCTGAACTCAACAGCGAGTCCGACAACACCCAACCGCGGACGCCTGCCTTCGTCTGGACCAGTGCGTGATCGCCATCCCGCTGAAAAATCTGAACCGGCTCGCCGTAGGAAACATTGGCCACCGCTGTCCGAACTTCCGCGGTGCTGTTCCAGATAGTCGCGCCCTGCACGCCCACATAGGCCAATTCCATCGGAGGCTTGCGGTGCAGGCGTACCTCGCGCACTGCGACGGCCGCCATGATTCCGAGCACAAGAACGATCAAAAATGCGCGGCGCATCAGCGAGCATCTCCCCGGCAAACGCCTCTCAGATCCGCGCTGCTCGCTGGATCAACCTTCGCCCTCATTTCGCTTGCATTGTCCGCATGGTTTGAAGTTTGCAAGAATGCGGTTGGCCGAAAACAATTCAGTCAAACAACGAATCCACCCATCACGCTTGCTTGACGATTCTACCTCATCCGTTATTGTGTCGAATCAATGCTGTGACGTCGTGTGTTCAGTCGTGCCACGGTTCTGCTAGAATGTCGGGCCTCTGGTGCGGTCGCGGAAAACTTCTGCAAGGAGTGAGACGATGCATCATTTCGAAAAACTCAAGCCGTTGGCTTTGCTGCTCCTCCGGCTCGGCCTAGGGATCATCTTTGTCTATCACGGATTCCCGAAGCTTTTTACGCATACACATCAGGCCCTGCAGGAGTTCCCTCACATGGGATTCCCGTCTTATTTCGTGTACATCGCTGGCATCGTGGAGTTTTTCGGCGGGTGCCTGTTGATTCTGGGGTTATTCACGCGAATCGTGGCGCTATTGATCGCGGGTGAGATGGCAATCGCCATCCTTAAGGTGCACCTGCCGCAGGGCGGTGCAATGGCTGTCGGTAATTACCAGTTCCCGCTGGCGCTCGCAGTAGCCGCATTCACACTGGTCGCCGTGGGAGCCGGAGCGATATCGCTCGACCGCGCCATCTTCAAAAACAATGCTTAGCCTGCCCCAAGAACACAATTAGGCAGAAGCGCGCGGGGCATCGGGCGCCTGTGGAACCGGTTGCACAGGGATCGGAAGCGATCCCTCCGGCATAATCAGCCAAGCGACCAGGTATACGACCATACCGGGAACCAATCCCGTGAAGAACGTCACCAACACCCAGAGCAACCGCACGATCGTCGAGTCCATTGCGAAATACTCTGCCAAGCCGCCGCATACGCCCGCGAGCTTGCTATCCGTAGCGGACCGCTGCAGACGGCGCGGCGGCGCAGTGGATACCGTTGCGTGAGCCTGACGCGCACCGCAGAAATAGCAGTAATTGGAATAATTAGTGATGTCCCTTTGACACTGTGGGCAATTCATCATGACCTCCCATTTCCGCCTTATCGGCGGGCCTCTACCGCGCTCCTAATTACAGTTACGATCAACCGACTTGAAAGGTTGCATGCTCTTCAACAAAGCTTCAGAACGCCACCAAATCCCGGACCGCGCGCACGATATCCTCAGTCTGCGGCAGAATCTCATCTTCGAGTTTCGGCTGATAAGCGCAAAATGTATCCGTCGCGGCAACGCGCCGCACCGGCGCATCGAGTTCTTCGAAAAGCTCGTCGGCGATGCGCGCCGCGATTTCCGCGCCGTATCCCCACGAGAGCGAATCTTCGTACGCGACGATCACCCGGTTGGTTTTTCGCACAGACGCGGCGATCGACTCCCAGTCATACGGGTTCAGCGTCCGCAGGTCCAGAATCTCCACTTCAGTTCCCTGCCGAGCCAGTTCCGCCGCCGCCACTTCCGCCCGGTGAACCACTGCCCCGTAAGTAACGACCGTTACGTCCGTCCCCTTGCGTGCCACTCGCGCTTTCCCAAACGGAACCATGTAGTCCGCGCCCGGATATGGCGACCGGTTGTACGGCTGGCGATACAGATGTTTGTGCTCTAAAAACAGCACGGGATCATCACAGCGAATCGAAGTGCGCAGCAATCCACACAAATCCAGCGCCGTCGAAGGCATGACCACGCGCAATCCTGGTATATGCGTGAAAATTACTTCCCCGCATTGGCTGTGGTAAATCGCGCCGCCAGTCAAATAACCGCCAATCGCCACACGGATCACCGCAGGACATTTGAACGTATTCGCCGAGCGCCACCGCATCGTCGCAAACTCATTGCGTAGTTGCATCATTGCGGGCCAGATATAATCGAAAAATTGAATTTCCGGGACTGGCTTCATGCCTCGCGTGCCCATGCCGATTGCGCGGCCCGCAATGTTGGCTTCCGCGAGTGGCGAATTGAACGCGCGGTCCCCGCCGTAGCGGCGCTGCAAACCAGAAGTTGCTTTGAAGACGCCGCCTTTGCCCTTGAGCTTCTCGAGGTTTTCTTCGCGGCTGCAATCCGCGACGTCTTCGCCAAACACGACAATGCGCTCGTCGCGGCCCATCTCGTCCAGCAGCGTCGCCGAAACCATTTCTACCATGGTGAGCGGAGCGCCCGACAATTGCGGCTCTTTTGCAAAATCAGCGCCGGTGGGATCAACGTCCGGGGAATAAACAAATTCATAAACCGAATCCGCTGAGGGAATCGCCGCGACGAGAGCCTTGTCAACGGCTTCGAGGATCTCTTTTTCAACGCCGGCTTCTAAAGCTTCCAATTCCCTCTCGTCGAGAATCCCCTCACGCACCAGAAACAATCCAAACTTGGGAATCGGATCGCGGTGCGCTTCGGTTTCGCGCTCATCGGCAGACTTATACAGCTTTTCGTCATCGGAAAGAGAATGGGAATACGGTCGCGTAACGTGCGCGTGGAGCAATGCCGGGCCTCGTCGCTCGCGGCAATGCGCGACGGCGCGCTGGCATGCCGCATAACTCTCGAGCGGGTCCGTTCCGTCGTAATCCTCGATGTGCAGGTTGGGATGATTCGCCACCAGATGCGCCACGTTTCCGCCGGGCGTCTGCACCTCGCAGGGAACTGAAATCGCGTAGCCATTATTCTCCACGAAAAACACAACCGGCAGTTTTCTCGTCGACGCCGTATTCAGCGCCTCCCAGAATTCGCCTTCGCTCGTGGACCCTTCGCCACCAGAAACACAAACCACTTCATCGTGCTGGTGACGCACAGCTTCGCCGAGCGGCGCTGCCTTGGCCTGCGCGAGTGCTTTCGGGAAGCGCTCGTAAAAAAGCGAAGCTTCCGCCGCGCCGACCGCTTGCAGCCATTGCGTTCCTGTTGGCGATGATTTGGAAACAATATTGTAGTCTTGATGTCCCCAATGCGAGGGCATCTGGCGTCCGCCTGATGCGGGATCGTCCTTCGCGCCGACGCCTTCGAGAAGCATTTCGTACGGAGTGACGCCGAGCATCAGGCACAGCGCGCGGTCGCGATAGTAGAGATAAAACCAATCGTAGGCGGACTTAAACACCAGCCCGGCGGCGGCTGTCGCAGCTTCGTGGCCCGCGCTGCTGATTTGGAAATAGATCTTGTTCTGGCGCTTGAGTTGAATTTCGCGATCGTCTAGACGCCGCGACAAAAACATCACGCGGTACAGCCGAATCAATGCTTCGCGATCGAGTCCGTGGTATTTCGCCGCGTCAAACTTGGCGGTCTTGGTTTTGGTCTGCAGAGCCATGGGCTGTCTTTCGCCTCGCGGGACTTCAATCGCTTGGCCATTATAGCGGAAGGAATTGCGCCCACCAAATCCGGAGCCGGCGCAGTTCGGAACTCGCCATCAAGCCTTGATTCCCGCCCTTAACTAAGGGAATCGAAAAGCTCGGAAGTCTTCTCGAAGACGGGATCGTTGTGACGAATCACTTCACTTTTGACAGATTTGAACGCGTCGTCGCCGGGAATGCGTTCAATCCAGCTCTGTGCGAGATGTTTCTCATGGTTTGAAAAATCAAGCCGCACCAATAAACGCACGGGTTCGGACTCTTCGGAATCGTTCTTCTTGCCTTTATGTTTCGCCTCGTCTTTCGCCTCGGAATCTTCATTCTTCTCCGGCGATTTTCTTTCGAACTTAAATTGAAGCTTGTTGCCGAGACGGAAGCCCTGCTTCCAACCCTCGATGCGATGGCGCGCCTGCTGTGCAGCTTCTTCGTCCATGCCAAAATCGAAAATCAGAAATGTGTGTGCCATATCCGTATTCTAGCTTGCCCTCAGGCCGCAAACCACCGCGAAACTGCCATGGCCGTCCCTGCGCGGCAGCATTTGGGCCTGCTGCTCCTGATGGAGAGAGGGCGCGTCCGCGTGCCCAATCCGTCGGGCGAAAATGCGCCAGAAGTTCGCGCCGTGGAAATGAAACTCATTTGCGATCAAGAAAAAGGAAGTCGCACATTTTAAAGTAGTTGCTCCTGCGGGACTGTGCATGTCATTTGCGATCAAGGTTTGGCGTTTTCGGGGTGTTTTTGGCAGCTTGGCCGTGCCCTTTGACCTGTTGTACGACGCTCGCATCGAATATTCGCTCTGAAAATGCTAGCACGGTGTTGCGCGGAGCGCTAGATGTTGTGGCTGTGGTGTTTTGCGCTGACGTCTATTTCCCGGTGCGATATAGGATTACGCGGACCTTTTCGAGCGTAATCAATCCGCCGCCGACCATCTCATCCAGCCGCGGCAATATCTGCTCGATTCGTTCGTTATATTCCACCACTTCGATCACGATGGGAAGGTCCTGTGACAGCCGCAGAATCTTGTCCGTGTGATAAATGCTCGAAGAACCGTAGCCGCCGACGCCTCGCAGAACGGTCACTCCTGAGAATTTCTCCGTGCGGAGCATCTCGACAATCGCTTGATAGAGCGGCTTGCCGCGCCAGTGGTCCGATTCCCCAATGTGTATTCGCATCAACGTGCGCTCGCCTTCGAATCGCTCGTGCGTCATCGGCTCTCCTAAATGGCATCGCCCAAGCGGATGCCCGCCAACATCACGATCAAGCCCAGCAGCACGCTCGCGGCAACGTAAGCCGCACCCTTCACCCATTCACCATCCTCGAGCATGCGAACCGTTTCCCAACTGAACGTCGAAAACGTGGTGAATGCGCCGAAAAACCCGACGGTCAAACCGATCCGCCAATCCGGCGAAATCACCACGTGATTCAGCGCGAATTTACCAACCAGTCCGAGAAAGAAACATCCCAGAAGATTCACGCTCAGCGTTCCATACGGGAAGCTCGACCCTGATCGGTGCTGCACCGCGCCTTCGAGGCCGTACCGCGCCAGTGTTCCCGCAACACCAAATACCGCGAGCAACAATATACGCACCTTCGCTCCCTTTTCTGCGCCACGAACCCCTAAAGCAAAAAAACTCCCGGAGCCTCGCGGCAGCCAGGAGTCATCAGCTCTTTCGAGCGGTTCAGGCGAACTCCATCGCCTTTCGTTAAATTATCGGAACCATTGTACTCCATGTTCTACTTCACGCTAGACCACAGATGTGCTTGTTCCGAGACGCGAAGAGCCGCAGAACCCCAAACGGCGAGGCTCTGCGCTGCAGACTCAGCGTCGATGCTGACGCATACCTCGCAGAACAGATACAATTGGAGGCTCTGCAAAATCTCTGTCTACCAATTGAGGAGCATGATGGAACACAATTTGCAGCACACAATATCGCTTCTCACTCGCACACCTGCTGTGCTCGATGTGCTTCTGCGCGACCTGCCGGAAACGTGGACGTTCCAAAATGAAGGCGAAAACACTTGGAGCGTGTTCGATGTCCTCGGACATCTGATCCACGGCGAACACACGGATTGGATGCCGCGCGCGAGGATGATCCTGCAATTTGGCGAGACTCAGACGTTTGAGCCTTTCGATCGCCGAGGGCACGTGCGAGAGTGTGAAGGTAAGTCGTTGGGAGAATTATTGGATGAATTTGCGCGTTTGCGGTCAGAAAACCTGCGGGAACTGCGTGCATTAAATCTGCGGCCGAAGGATCTCGCGCAACTTGGACGACATCCTGCGCTCGGAGTAGTGACCCTGTCAGAGTTGCTGGCGACTTGGGCGGCTCATGACTTAACTCATCTGCACCAAATCTCAAGGGTCATGGCGCATCAATATCGGGAGGCTGTGGGCCCGTGGAGCAAGTACCTGGGAGTGCTGCAGTGCTCCGGCCACAGCTCTCCTTAATGATGAGGGGTGGCGCACCGATTCTATTTCGTGGCGGTCATGGCCTGGCGTGTGAAGCAGTCCCGTCCTCGGGAGTTCGCCAGCGTGCGGTCGGTTCTGTTGGCCAGCCGAGTTGAGTATCAATGCGATCAAATACGCTGCGATCCGCGCCTTCGACACTCAAACATTCATCTTGAAAGCATCGCAGGTAAGCGCTCCCGAAGCTCGCGAACTCCGGCCCTTCCGTGACAGATTGTTTAACGGCATATTTCTTTTCGAGCGCTTCGCTATAAGCGCCGAAGAAAGACGCCGCGTCCTTTTCGTTGTCAAGAGCAAGCAGAACCACCAGTATCGTCTGCTTTGTCTCTTTGTTTTCAAACAATGCGTAACGGTCGCCGTGCCACATGGATGCAAAACGCTCCGCTCTGCTCGCATCGATGAACTGTTTCAACACTTCACCGAGCGCAAATTCGCCGACTACGTTCTCGTCCAGCTTATTCCAGCCGCGCGGAATTGCCGATTTCAAATCCGGCAACGCAACGATTCGGGGCTTCACATCTTGAAGATACAGACTGGGGTGCAGAATCTGTTGTGTTGAAAGCGGAGGATTCTCAAAGACTTTCTTAAAATCCGGCCAGCCCGAAGTCGCTTTCAAAACCTGTTGGGTAAAAACGGCACCATCAAGATAAGGAAACAGCAGTTCGTCACGTATGAACGGCGGCGCTTTCGCGAGATTCGGGTCCTTGTCCATCTCGCTTGCGACGCCCGATTCGATGAACGGAGCGATATCAGGCACATCACGAACGCTGGTGTGCATGCCATCCAAGCTGTAATCCATCATGGCCGCCACCGCTGAGCCTTCGACCACCGCATCCCGCGCCAGCGACGAATCGTCGTTGTCACGCACGGCCTTCTGCCACTTATCGAGATTGAAATACTGGTCGTCAAGGGCATGCGTGAGCTCGTGGGCCATTACCGGCTTCTGTTCGACAGGATCGATCCAGTCCGCAATGAAGAATTCTTTTTTCTCGGGATCGTACAGCCCTGCGACTTGATCGGTCAGCACGTCGAGCAGAAAAGAATCGAGTGGAAATCCCTTCGGGATCAGGCCGAAAGCCTCCAGAGTGCGCTGGTCCGCGTAACGTTTCTGCGGTGATTCATCCTTTTTCTGCTGGTCGATGAGGTACTGGCGAATCTCCGCCTTCGTACGGATGCTTTTCTTTAAGGACGATTTCGCCGGCAGGTCCAGAATCTTGCTCATCACTTGCAGAACTTGATCGGCCGCAACGAAGAATTCCTCATTGGTTTGGGAATTTGTTTCAGAACTGTAACGAGCCGCGAGCGCAGAGGTGACGACCGTCGCTCCAAAGCCGGCAGCAACCACACAAATCAACGCAATCGAGCTCCTGGTTCGCATATCGCCTCGCTCGGATAGGATGGCAAATGGACGGAAATAGTTTCCACCTTCTTTTCGAAACTATCAGGAAGCCGCAGACAAGTGGTAAGTCGATTAGCAAGAGGCAAGCGAATCTTCAGGACTAGTAGTGGCGGTGAGACACCACTCTCGCACTTGTATGCGCGACTGAACTGTGCGATAAAGCACTGTTCCGATTTCATAACAAGCTGATAACTTTGCTATAATTTTAGTTCAATCACTGCCCGATCTCGGAGTACCACCGCAATGTTTCCCGGAATCAGCCTTCGCCAAGTTCGCGAGCGTCTCGGGCTAACATACCGGGATGTTGAGCAGGCAAGCTACGAACTCGCGCAGCGTCACGGCCGCCCGGAATTCATAGTCCACATCAGCCGCCTGGCAGACTTCGAGAATTCGGGCGCAGTCCCGAGTCTACACAAGCTATTTAGCCTCTGCAGTATTTATCACCTGGACTTGCAGGAAGCATGCAAATGGTATGACGTTCCGCTCGCTGACATTTTCGGTCCTGCCACTTCACAAGCTCCGCCTCGAACTCACATGGCTGCGCCACCGCGGGTTGTTCGTTTGCCGATTCATTTTGATCCGGCATTCGATCCCAGGCGGACGAGTTACCTTACGCGCATGGTGGAGAGTTGGGGACATTTCGAGGCGGCAATCCTAAAAAACGGTCACAACTACCATTACGGGTACGTCGGGCAAGACGACCACTGGATGGAACCCCTACTCCGCCCCGGTGCGCTAGTCCTTGTCGATCCGCAACGACAGAAGGTGGAAGCTGGTGGATGGCGCAATGAAGCGGAAAGGCCTATCTACCTAGTTGATATCCGAGGTGGTTACCGCTGTTGTTGGTGCCTGATGGAAAAGGGCCGGCTCGTCCTGCAGCCGCACCCTCTTTCCACGAGCGTCCCGGAAGCCTATCGTTTCCCCGACGAAGCGGAAGTTGTTGGACAAGTGGTCGGCGTGTCTATGCGTTTGGTCGCGGATTAGAGCTCTCTTCGGCAATCAGGTCCAGCAAAACACCAATATTCGAACAGAAGAGCTCGCGCAAATAAGATGGGACTCCCGACGGAATAAGCACGCGGTAAAATTCGTGCTCCTGCCAACGTCCGGCAATCTCGCCAGTGCAGTCACCGAGGCCTTCCAGGCATTTTCGCAACTCCACTTCCTGCCGTTCGAGCGAGGTTTCCAAAATTCTCTCAAAGAGTTCCTGATGGCACACCCAAAGTGCCTGATGAACCGCCGGTTCGGAATAGATCGTCTCTAAACCTGCGTGCCGGTAGCGGCCCGTCGCCATATCTCGGAGCGTCGCCACGTGCAACAAGCGACAAAGGTCCCCCGGAATTCCCGCAAGTGTAGTCGAAGCGAAATCCTCGATTACGCGGTGGTTCTGTTGGAATTCATCCAGCGCTTCCATTTTTTAACCTGTTCTGCCGTCAGAACATTTCGAGCCCGTTAACTCAGGCCTTGCTGCGCGCGTGACATAAACGCCGCAGGAGGTGTTCCACGATGAAACGGGCAATCGCTTTGCTTTTTGTTTTTGCGTTGCTGTTGGTGATAGTAGCTCCCTCGGGTTTTGGCGTCAACACACTGGCGGTAAACGTTTCTTCTCATTCGTCCGTCTGGGCCGATGGCGGCGCTCCAATCCCGCCGTTCCCGGACATAGCATCCTCGAATTCGACCGCGGGCTTCTGGGCTGATGGTGGCGCTCCGATCCCGCCGTTCCCGGACATAGCACCGTCGTTTGCCGGCGTCTAGCCTAGGACCGCCACACGCCCGGGGTGCCTTGTAGTAGACGTCATCTAAATGATACAGTGCACCCTGGAGCGTATGGGCCTTTCCTTATTCGATTCGGTCTATTGGGCCGCCACCGCATTCCTCGAAGTTGGGGTCTTCTGTCTAGCCTTGCGCCGAAGACTCTTCGGACGCCTGCCGTTCTTTACACTTTATCTCGGTTTGGTGGTCGCCGACGAAGCTCTCCTGTGGTTAACCTACCGTTTCATCGGAATCAGGTCACACATTTCATACGATGTTTATTGGACTTCGCAGGCGCTCTTGGTTCTCTCTCGCGCAGTGGTGGTATACGAGATTTGCCGGGCACTTCTGCTGCCCTTTGCAGGGATCTGGAAACTCTGTCGTCCCCTCCTCGTTGGACTCGGATTGATTCTAGTGGCGAGCGCTTTGGCAACGGCCCGCCGGACGGTGCACCCAATTTCTGCCACCACGATTATGGCCGATCGAGGCTTGGAGTTCACCGTCGCTAGTGTTTTGCTTTTCGGGCTTATTTTTTGCCGATATTACCGCGTTGAGATTCCGCGACACTTGGCGTGGATTGCGCTTGGACTGGGGTTCTATTCGGCGATACAGGTTGCCAACAACACATTCTTAGGCGACTGGCTTACGCAGCAGCATTTCATGGTTTGGGGAGCGTTGCGTCGCGCGTCCTTCAACATCGCCACGCTCTTTTGGCTCGTGGCGCTATGGAAGCCGCTTCCCGCTGCGGCGCCTGCACCTGTCTTGCTCGCGCGCGGTGAATATGAGATTTTGGCGCCACAGGTCAGTGGGCGCCTTCGTGAACTGAACGCCCGGCTCTTGGAGATATGGAAATGATCGTGTTCGTGGCTGTCTTGGTTGCGCTGGCAATTCTCCTCGGTCTCGTGTGGCTGCTGTTCGGCTCGCAGCGCAGTGCGCCAACTCCCACTATCGGAGATCTCCAGATCGAAAAGGTCCTTCCAGTAAACTGCCGGCATTTTCCGCAGATCAGCCAGTTGCTGAGCCTGGAAGACACGGAATTCATGCGCAAACGGGCTCCGCGTCATATTGAGAGTAAGTGGCGTGCCGAGCGCCGCAGCATCCTCAAGCAGTATCTAAGCGGATTGCGGCAGGACTTCGGGCGTCTCGAGCGACTCGCACGCCTGATCGCTGCACTCTCTCCCGAAATCCGGAAACGACAAGAATGGGAGTGGTTTTGGCTCGCTCTACAATTTCATTTTTCGTATCGGATAATCGCATTGAAACTTGCTCTTGGCAGTTTTTCTCCGGAAGGGCTGGCCGGACTTACGGAGATGATTGCCGGGTTGACCAGCGAGTTGGAGAATCGCATGGCCCTGATCGCGGAGCATTCTCCCTCGCGCATGCGCACGAATGCTGCGGGATGAACCGCCCACTCACTCAGTAGTTAGCGCTTCTTGACGCACTCTGAAGGCCTCCGACTTCGCGCACATCGCCGGCCGAACCTAAAACGTAACTCGTACGCCCCTCCCGGAGACAATACTCTCTGATCCCTTTCAAACCGGGCCTTATAATGGACAAGTTAGGAGAATTCATTGCCTGGGGAAAAGATTCTCGTCTGTGACGATGAAGAAGCAATTCGAGAGGTCGTTTCCACCCTCCTCGAAGCCCAGGGGTACCGCTGCACGGTCGTGCCCGACGGTTTTCAGGCCATGCAGGAAATCAAGAATGACTCGCACGATCTCGTCCTCAGCGACATCGTCATGCCAGAAATGGACGGTATGCGGCTGTTGCGGCAGGTCCGCTCTCAGAATGAGGACATTCCAGTCATCATGGTCACCGCGATGCATGATATTTCCATCGCGCTGGAAGCAATCCGAGCCGGAGCTTACGATTACATTCTGAAACCCTTTGAGAAGGATCAGCTTTATCACAGTGTTTCACGGGCTCTGGAGCATCGGCATCTTGTGCTCGAGAACCGTTCCTACCAGCAAAACCTCGAGCACCTCGTCGCCGAACGTACCCAGCAGCTTTCTCTAACCTTGCGCGACCTTGAGCAATCGTATGACTACACCCTCGAAGCGCTCGGCGGGGCGCTTGACGCGAAAGATGCCGAAACAGAAGGCCATTGCCAGCGTGTGACCGCGATCACGATCCTGATCGCGAAAATCATGAAAGTCGAGCGCGACCAACTGCGACACATTGCTCGCGGCGCCTTCCTCCACGACATCGGAAAAATGGGCATTCCGGACCAAGTCCTGCGAAAACCCGGCCCGCTCACGGACGAAGAACGTCTGCTCATGCGGCGCCACTGCGATATCGGCTACACCGTGCTGAACAAGATTCCCTTTCTAAAAGACGCCGCCGAAATTGTTCTCGCGCACCAGGAATGCTACAACGGCAGTGGTTACCCGCGCGGTTTGAAAGGCGAAGAAATTCCCCTCGGAGCCAGAATATTCGCCGTGGCCGACACGCTCGATGCCATGTGTTCCGACCGGCCCTACCGCAAGGCTTTGCCGATTTCGGCGGCTCGCGACGAAATCAAAAAGTTCTCTGGAACGCAATTCGATCCCCGCGTTGTGTCCGCGTTTCTTTCCAAACCGGACGAATTCTGGACCGAACTCCGCAAGAACATCGGCGACCCCTTCAGATATCTGACAATGGATGAAAGCTAGGGACATGCAGTTGGTAGCGTCGGAAACCCCAACTGGGGCTCCGCGTGGGATTCCCGCCATAGCAATCCGACTACGCTTTCCGGCGCGTATTTCTGCTATCATATGGCGTCGTTCGAGGTAGTTTTGTTCGTTTTTTGTTCAAGGAGAGATGCATGAAGCGAATCGTTACGATGGCGGCCGCACTGCTCCTAGCGCTTTCTGTTTTGTCGTTCGCAGCTCAAGCGCAGGACCAGCAGGCGGCAATCACCACGACGAACCTGAAGGTCGGCGACGTTGCTCCGAATTTTTCTCTGCCCAGCGATCAACATGGTTCGGTATCGCTGGACAGTTTTCGGGGTAAGAAGAACGTCATCCTCGCCTTCTACGTTCTCGCTTTCACAGGTGGTTGAACGAAGGAACTCCAGGCCTATCAGTCTGATTTGGCCAAGATCGAAGCAAGTGATTCGGTGATTTTCGGCGTCAGTATCGACAGCCCTCCAGCCAACGCAGCATTTGCAAAGCAAATCGGTGTCACCTTTCCTTTGCTGAGCGATATGAACCGCACCGTTCTGAAGCAATACGGAATCGTGCAACCTTTCCCCTTGGGAACAGATAAAGTGGAATTTGCGCGACGCACCACGTTCGTGATTGACAAAGACGGCGTGATTAAGCACATCGATTTCGACACAACGGCCATCGACCCGACGTCCGCCGTGACAATTTGTACCGGCCTTCACGAAAAACACGGAACGTAGTACCTAACAGGGCTCGCAAGGGCTGAGACAAACGCAGCCCTTGCGAAGTCTCCTTCTGCCTGCCAAGCGTCTTTTGATTTCCCTTGCCGCACACACGCACCAGTCATGCGCGCTTATCATCTGGAATCGTTTTCGCCTGCAATGACGCGTGCGGAATCCGAGAATGACTTAATTCAAATGAAGAACGACTTCGGACACTGAGTGGGAGGGAGAGCTAAACGTGGCGGGAACACGAACGACTGACTCGCGGTGCACGTTGCGTCGAATACAGAGGAGCGAGAAAAAGCCCACAACAATCGACGTGGCCGGAATCACAAGAATCAGAATGCCGTGCCGCAAGGCCGCCTGGGCGGTCGGTCCCGTAGCTGCCGCGTCGCTATAGCAAAGAGCGCAGCCCTGAGCAAAAGTCGCCGAAGCACAGAGCGCCGCAGAAACTCCCGCAACGAGCATCTTGAGAACAATCCGCATCTTCATAAACCTCTTCAACGACTGTTTCTATTCTCAACTAATTCGGGCTTAAAGCCAATGCCTCACGGGTGCAAACGTACAATCCGCAAGCTATCCGGAAACACAAAGATCAAAATCATGACCAGACAGAAAACCAGAGAAGGAACAATAATCAAGAAGAGGCCGAGTTTCTCAAATCGCAGATGCATGAAATACGCCACAATCAAAGCAGATTTGATCAACGACAAACCCACCAGAAGAACCAGCATGGGGTGCGGGTCAAGTTTCAAATAGGCAAGAAGGACCTCGATGCCGGTGAGAACCAGGAGCCAAAACCACACCCACATAAATAGCTTTTTCGTCGGCGCGTGGTGTGTTTCGATTGCGGATGTTCCATGCGTGCTCATCGCTCGATATGCTCCTTAGCCTTTCAAGTTAACCGACATCAGATAGACCATTGGAAAAATGAACATCCACACCAAGTCGACAAAGTGCCAGTAAAGACCGCTGACCTCGACGTGATCGGCATTAAACTTTCTGCGGCCGAAGCCCAACGCGATAATACACAAATAAATCACGCCAATCGAAACGTGCAGCATGTGCAAGCCTGTCAAACCGAAGAACGTGCCGCCGAAAAGTGGGTCACCCCACTTATTCGACCACGGAGTCACGCCTTCCGCGAAAAGCCGGAACCACTCCATCATGTGTAGACCAACGAAAGCGACTCCTCCGACAGCGGTCAAGAGAATGTAAATTACCGCTTTCTTGATCTCGTTGCGATGCGCAGCGGCCACAGCCATAACCATCGTCAAGCTGCTTGACAAAAGAATAAACGTCAAAAACGTTGCGTTCGCGATTGCAGGATAAATCTCAAAGGGGCGCGGCCAGTTTGCGCTCGACAGGCGCACGTACGCGTACGCAAGGATCGCAGTCGAAAATGTGAGCGAGTCGGAGAGAAGAAACAGCCACATTCCGAGTTTCTTGGTGTTTGTTGCAAAGGGAGCGACACCGCCGCCCCAAGCCTGTCCCGCAACAGCGTCGACGTCCATTTCAGCCAAGTATCACCGTCCTAGCAAGAGAAGTAGGAAGAGAAAAACCCATAGTCCATCCATGAAGTGCCAGTACAACGACGTGATTTCCGTTGCCGTCGCGAATGTCAACCGGCGCAATTTCCCGCGTCCCACATACAGCAGCGCGACAATCCCTCCGAGCAAGTGAAGCCCGTGCGCCGCCGTGAGCACGTAAAAAAAACTGCCGCTCGCGTTCGTCGCCAGATAAAAGCCAGATATCACCATCTGCCGCCACGCGATCAGCTGCCCAACAAGAAACAGGAATCCGAGAATCGTGGTTACCGTCCACCAGTGCCGGAAACTTTCGCGGTCGCCTCGCGCGAAAAAGTGCCGGGCGCGCACAATGGTTACGCTGCTGGCCAGCAGAATCAGCGTGTTCAACCACAGAATCTTCGGCATCGGGAACGCCTGCCAATCACTCCCGACACCCTTCCGCACAATGAACGCGCTGGCGAACGCCATAAAGAACATCAGTATGGCGGCCATTCCGATTGCTATTCCCGTTACGTAAACACGCTGCGGTATTCCAGAGCGGCCGCTGGGCGAGCTGTCGTCGCCTCCCCCTAGAAATGAAGGCGGCTTGCCTCCTCCGCCCGCTTCGATAATCTCGAGTTCTTCCGTGGTCGACGTATGCGGCATGACAGATCCCTGACGCTAGGCTTTAGCCACTTGCTCGGGCGCAACATCCTGCGGTATGAAATCCTCGGCCGCGCCCGGCACGCTGTATTCGTAGGGTCCACGATAGACCGTCGGATAATGACCGCCAAAATTGTCGTGCGGCACCGGCGTGCTCACCTGCCATTCAAGTGTCGTCGCGCGCCATGGATTTCGCTCCGCCTTCTTACCGTGCTTGATGCTCCAGAAGAAATTGAAATAGAAGAACAATTGCGCCGTGGCCGTTACGAATGCCGCGATACTGATGAATACATATACGGGTTGGAGGCGCGCCAAATAATGCACCGCGTCGGTGCTGGCGTAGCGTCGAGGATCGCCCGCATACCCGAGGTAGTGCATCGGCATAAAAATGCAATAGACACCCACAAAGGTCATCCAGAAGTGAATCTTCCCCAGAGTCTCGTTCATCATGTGCCCGAACATTTTGGGGAACCAATAATACGTCGCGGCAAACATCGCAAAAATCGCCGCCACGCCCATGATCAGGTGGAAGTGGCCAATCACGTAGTAGGTGTCATGCAGGTAGAGGTCCAACGCCGGTTGCGCCAGGAAGATGCCGGAGAGGCCGCCTGTTACGAACAGTGAAACGAAGCCGATGGCAAACAGCATAGACGCGGTGAAGTGGATTCGCGCTCCCCAGAGCGTTCCAAGCCAATTGAACGTCTTGATCGCCGATGGCACTCCGATCACCAGCGTCAGAATCGAAAACGTCAGCGCCGAGTACGGATTCATTCCGCTGATGAACATGTGATGGCCCCACACCATGAAGCTCAGGAAGCCAATCGCGCTCAGCGAGTAGACCATGGCCTTGTAGCCGAACACAGGTTTCCGCGAGAACGTCGAAAGCACGTGCGAAATGATTCCCATGGCCGGGAGAATGGCGATGTAAACCTCTGGATGTCCGAAGAACCAGAAAAGATGTTGCCAGAGCAGCGGCGAGCCGCCCGCATGCTTCAGAAGCACACCGCTGACCATTTCTCCGCCGGGAATAAAGAAGCTGGTCATTGCCAGCCGGTCCAGAAGAAGCAGAATGCAGGCTGCAAGAAGCACTCCGAATGCCAGCAGCGCGAGGCTGGCGGTTATGAACCAACCCCACACGGTCAGTGGCATGCGCATCAAGGAAAGTCCTTTAGCGCGCAGGTCAATTGTGGTTCCCAAGAAGTTTATTGCCGACATCAGCGAAGCGCCGCAGAACAGCGCGATGCTCACGGCCCAGAGCGTCTGGCCAAGTCCCTGACCCGGTCCTGCAACTACGCCGACTGCACTTAAAGGCGCATAAGCTGTCCAGCCGCTGATTGGCGATCCGCCTGGAACAAAGGCCGAAGAAAGCAGGACAAGCATCGACACAAACGTCAGCCAGAACGACAGCATGTTGAGTGTGGGAAACGCCATGTCCGGCGCGCCGATTTGAATCGGAAGGAAATAATTGCCGAAGCCGCTTTGCGGCACAGTTGTCAAAACGAAGAAAACCATCAGTGTGCCGTGCATGGTGATGACACGGAGGTAGTCTTCCGGTGAAACAACGCCGTTGGCAAATCCCCAAATGTGCGCATTCGGCCAAGCGAGGTGAATCCGCATAATCACGGAAAGGATTACGCCAATCGTAACCGCGGATAGGCCGAGCAGAATGTACTGCGTGCCGATGATCTTGTGGTCCAGACTGAAAATATAATGCCGGAGCCAGCCTTTGGGCGCTTCGGAGTGGTGGACCGGACTAGCGTGCGAACTCATTGACACTCTCCCGTGTTGCGGGTCCATTATGATGATTGCTCAAAACCAATTCCTTCGTTATCACTCTTACTGCCCAGCTTGCGCGTTTTGCGCCTCTTGCTTCTGCTCCCACTGCTGAAAATCAGCGTCGGACAGCACATGCAACGTGGCGTGCATGTGGTAGTGCCCCAAGCCGCAGAGCTGATTGCAGGTGATTTCATAGTCGCCGATCTTAGTCACCGTAAAGTGGACTGGAATCACCAAGCCGGGAACCGTATCTTGCTTCACGCGCAACTCGCGCACAAAAAAGCTGTGAATGACGTCCTGCGAACGCAGCATCAACTCAATTTCCCGGTTAACCGGCAGATAGAGGTCCCCCGTCACAATATCGTCCTTACTCGCGGGGTCATTGGAGTCCAACCCTAATGGATTGCCCGTAGATGCATCGATGTCTTTCGGGTTGATGCGTCCAAATTTGCCATCTGGTCCGGGATAGCGAAAGTTCCATACGAACTGCACGCCCGTAACCTCGACTTGCAGCGCTCCCGGCTCAGGCCCGCCAAAATGCACTTCGCCCCACGCATGAGCGGCCATCACGCCGAGAGCAACGAAAATGACGAGAGTCGCCGTCGTCCACACGACTTCCAGCATGTGATTGCCGCGAACAAAGCGCGCCTTCTGCCCGTGGTCGCGATATCGGAAGACCAGCCAGGCCAGTGTCACTTGCGCCAGCACGAAAACAATTCCCGTCAGAATGAACGTGACGAAGAATTGCTGATCAATTTGACCGCCGACGGGAGTTATTGCAGCGGGAAACCACCATGTCTTTGCAACGTGGAAATAGACGGTCGAGCCGACCAAAATGAGGATAACGATTGCCAACAGGACGGCCGGTACTGACGAGCCGGCACACGATTTTCGCGAAACCATTTCCTCCGCTCCGGAAAGATTGCGGCCTACGGAACAAACATCTGGCCGCCGATCCTTGCACGCATCACTCTCAACTGACTATGAAGGCTCTATCAAGCGCACAATCATATATAACACGCACAAAAAAATACAAGGGTGAATCAAGAAAATTTTTCACGCTATTTTGGATGCCAAGTTCCTGCGAGTGAGTTTTTGGTGCGGTCGAGTGGATTCGAACCACCACGGTATTGCTACCGTCAGCCCCTCAAGCTGATGCGTCTGCCAGTTCCGCCACGACCGCACATTGAAAAACACGAAGAACGATATTGAAACATCAGTTCTACTTCTTGGGCACAGGAGCCTGCGGCACGGGTTTCTGCGCCGGAGTTGCAGGCCGGGATGGCGCCGTCGGCATCGTTTGTTCAAGGATCGAGCTGCCTTGCGCCGTTGTCGGCGCGCGCTTTAATGAAAGCGCCAGCGAACTCATCATAAAAACAATGGCGCACCATGTCGTCGCTTTCGTCAGAAACGTGGCCGCACCGCGCGGACCAAACGCCGTCTGACTGCCCGCGCCGCCGAATGCTCCAGCCAAATCCGCGGCGTTGCCGCTTTGAAGCATGATCACAAAAATCAGCAACAAGCACACCAGAATGTGCAACGTGACCAGCACAAAATTATAATGCCACCCGAGCCATACCAGCCCCACTGCGGCGGCAATCGCAATCACCCACTTCGCTGCATCAGGCATTCCTGCTCCACTTTAACCCAAAGATTTTGCCGCTAAAAATTCACAATTGTTGAAAATGACTGTGCGTCCAAGCTTGCCCCGCCCACGAGGGCGCCGTCAATTTCCTCTTGAGCCATCAAATCCCTAATGTTATCCGGCTTGACGCTCCCGCCATAAAGAATTCGCACGCGCGACGCCAATTCCGGGGTAAAGCGCTTCGCGGCTAAGAGGCGAAGAAAAACATGCACCTCGGCGGCAATTTCCGGCGTCGCCGTGCGCCCCGTGCCAATAGCCCACACAGGCTCGTAAGCAATCAGAATACGCGAGAAATCCGGACCGGTCAACGTCGCCATTCCGTCATTGAATTGACGTTCGAGTATTTGTTCTGTGCGGTTTGCGTCTCTTTCGCTCTGGTCTTCTCCGACGCAAACAATGGGTTGCAAGCCCGCTTCAAGCGCCGCCTTCAGTTTGCGATTCACAGTCGCATCGGTCTCGCCGAAGTATTTTCGGCGTTCGGAGTGTCCGATTATCACGCTGTGGCAACCCGCCTCAATGAGCATCGACATCGAAACTTCACCCGTGAACGCGCCTTCGCGCTCCCAGTGAGCATCCTGACCGGCTATCGAAATCTCGGTGCCGCGCGCCGCACCCACTGCCGCGGCTATCGCGGTAAACGGCGGCGCCACAATGATGTCGCAATGGCGTGACGCCGCGACAAGCGGCTTGAACGCCTCGAAGAACGCTCGCGTTTCCGCTTGCGTCTTGTGCATTTTCCAATTGCCCGCAATGACTGGACGCCGCACGGATACCTCTAAATTGGAGTGAGGGCTTCGAC
>DASRQP010000266.1:0-3410 GCA_035696585.1 Candidatus Acidiferrales bacterium
GGAAACGTACAAATACGCCGCGTACGACGGGCTCGGAACTTTGGCGGGACATAAATTGCGCGAGGGATGACGACGGAATTGTTGTTCGGGACTTGCGTTAGGAGACAAGCAAGACGATTTCGATTGTGAGGGGGGATGCGATGAAGAAACTGACGAAGAGACTATTGCTGTGCGCGGGCCTCATCACGCTGGGAGTTTTTGTCGGCACGCCCTATGCTTCGGCGCAGGAACAGCCAGCACAGATTTTGTACACGTATGTGGCGGAATGGAATGTACCGCGATCGCTATGGGCTGGCATGGATAAATTTTCCCAGAACATGGTGCCGACGCTCGATAAGCTGGTCGAAGACGGCACGTTGACAGGCTATGGCTCTGCAAATCCCGTGGTGCACACCGAAGACGGGCCGACGCACGAAGACTGGATGCAGTCGACTAGCATTGCGGGAATTTTGCGCGCGCTTGACGCCGTGCAAGAAGCGGACACCACAAGCCCCGTGCTGTCGAATGCGCGGCATTCCGACATATTTCTGCGTTCGACGATTCACGCCAACAAACCCGGAACGTACGAACACGCGTATCTGTGGGTGGGAACTTTCGCGATCAAGCCGGGTCACGTTGAGGACTGGAGCCAGAATTTCAAGACGTACATGGCCCCTGAATTGGACAAACTGATCGAGGACGGGACGCTTGCCGCCTACCAACTCGATACCGAACTTGTGCACCAGGGCGATCCGAACACGCTGGATTACGCGTTTGTGGCCACGCACCCGGACGGAATCGATAAGGTGCAGGTGATGATTCGCCGAGTCGAAGGAAAAAATCCGGCGATCGGCGGCTCATTTGATTCGTGGGAACAAGACAAAGGCCATTCCGATTCGATCGCCTTGGTAACGTTGATGAAAACGAAGTAGCGCAGCACTGACGCGGAGCAGGCGTTGCGCGCGCGCTAGTTGGTCGGGTTGCGCGGAAATTTCAGGTAGGGCAAGCGAACACCGTTAATCACAATTTGGTCGGCGCGCATTGACGCGGGAGGCTCGAAGCCCGCGTCGCCCCCGCTGGTTACAAAGTCGTCCTGATCCACGCCGTCGCCGCTCACGCCGAGTCCGCCGACGAGTTGCCCGCTCACGTAAATTCCCTCACTGCCCGGAAAAAATACAATGCCGCTTTGATTCGGGCCAGCGGGCTGCGAGCCTTGCGTACAGGGATTTGCAACGTCGTGGCTGTACAACGTGAAAAACGGGCCAACCGCAGTCCCGTCGATGCCGGGCGGAAAAAACGGCTGCGCGCCAAAGCTGATGGTGCGATTCGTCACCGCTGTACCAAGAGGAACTCCCGGAAGGTCCGCAGGCGCTCGCGCGGCACTGTTGAAGTAAATCATGTTGCGCGCCTTGGTGGCGGCGACGTCCACGCTGAAAACAGTGGCGTCCGTCATGCGGTAAAGAGCGATGAGCGTGCCATCAAGGTCGGCGACGGCGATAACCATTTTCGCGCGCGAACCATCCGGCAGGCGAATCACCGCGCGTGTCTGATTCGCGGTCGCTGCCGCAGCCATGACGATTTGGTTGACCTGCGACGACGAAAGGCCGCCGAGCGGCCCGGGATTCGGGCCAACGAGATAGCCTTCAGGCGGAGCTTGAGGGCTGCCCGTCGGGCCGACAAAATATGTGCCGCCCCCAGCCGAACCTGCCGACATTCCCGCGGGCAGCGTGGTCTGGTTCACAAACGGCAACGCGATGCCGTCAATCAAAACGACGCCGGGCGGGGCTGGCGAAGGACCAAAACCGTTGCTGGTCGCTCCGGAAAAAGCGGCGAATTCAGCAACGTCATTTGGCGCGCCCGCAACTCCGACGCCACCGAGAAGCACGCCATTCTTGAAAATCGGCACGCCACCGGGATTCACGGCGTTCGGATCGGAATCGTTGACGTCGAATTTGCCAGTCGTCACGCCGAGGCCGGGATTCGCGCCGTTGATCGAGCGAGCGGGCGGGATCGATTCGCCGGCATTGAAATTCGCGCTCAGAGCGCAGCCGCGATTCGTGTTTTCGATGCCGTAGAGCGCGGCATTGGCTGCGTCCGTGACGCCGGGCGGAAAATGAATTCCGCTGATGAACCGCACTGTCCGCGAAGAGAGCGGCGCTTGGTCGTTGCTGAAAAATGCGCCAGTGCGAGCGAGAGAAACCGCGAGCTCATTGGTATCAACCGTTTGACTGAAATTCCCGATGCTGCTCGGCGAAAATCCGGGCTTTTGAAAAACGGCGAGAATGTCGCCTTCGCGATTCGTCACGGCGACGACGTAGGGCACATTCACCGCAGCGGCTGCTGCTTGAACGATGGACTGAACGTCGGCAGCAGACAACTCCGCAACTGGCGGCGGTGGTGGACCGGGCGAATTCGAAGAAGAGCTTGTTCCTGCACACGAAGCGAGCGCAACGCAAAGTAAGATGACGATTGACGATGTTAGCGGGCATCTGAAATAAGAGATCATTTGTGAGCGCGTGCGAACGCGCGGCATAACCCCTCGCAGCGAAGTTAGAAGTTGGTATCACATCCACCAAGCGGACTCAACATGCAGTGCGAAAATGCGCGAAGGTAAGTTCTTGTCCGGCAACATCACGTCGAGAAAACTGGGGGAATATGCTTGCCGGGCTGTGAGGGCTGTGATAGCAAGTAGCGCGTCTTGTGCTGCGGAAAACGCGATGTTGCGACGCGGGTTTCTTCCAAATTGAGGGTTCCCTTCTCTGCGCGGATGCGACAGGTTTGCGGAATCGTGGTCACACTGGCCGCATGGGCGATTTTCTGCCCCGGCGCGAAAGCGGAGATGCGTTTGATTGAACGCGGCGTCCCGTGCGCGCCGCGTCCGCAGCAGGAGCAACGGTTGACGCGGCCAAACCAGCAATTTTCCGCAGTGCTTGGGAGCTTACGGGATTCCGCGGGTCAACCGATCGGCGGAGCTCAAGTCCTTTTGCGAATCGGGCCAGGCGGCAAGGTATTTCAAACCACGTCAACGGGGGACGGCGTTTTCCGTTTCACGAACCTGCCTGCGGGAAAATACGAACTGACGATTACGAAGGACGGATTTCAGTCGATTGAGCGAAATGATTTGACGGTGGCTGCGGCCGAAGTGGTAACGATGGAATTGAGCATGGAAGCGCTCACAAGCCCGCCGACGATTGAGCGTCCGCCACAGGAACCGGGAACGCAGCTGCCCGTGCCAGCGAAACCACCCGCGCCGCTTCCCTCTTACCATCAAATGCAGGAACCAGCACAACAGAATGCAGCGCCCCTACCGTCGTTGTCGCTGCCTTCCGGTGACAAAGTATTTCAGCCAGAGCCAGACCGATGGGACATCGCGATGCCGGAATGGAAGAGGTACAGCCACGGCGGCGAATATCCCTACGTGAAGGGCCACT
>DASRQP010000267.1:0-11276 GCA_035696585.1 Candidatus Acidiferrales bacterium
TCTTGATCCGAAATCGTGGCGCGAAGGGCACGACGTGCAACTCGAAAAGGCAATCGCGGTGGCCATGGATGAATTGAAAAAGAATCCGTTGCCGAAGCCGCACGTTCCTCCGTTCCCGAATTACTCGAAGGACGCGCACTAGCAAAGCTGCAACGTGTGATGAATGCGCGGCTCGGCGCTTGTTCATTTGCTTAATTCGCGATGAACGGTCGTCGAGCCATTTTCTTGACCATTGTTTCAGCCGGTGCGCGGCTGCACAGCGAATCAACTCGCAGGAGAAAATTCATGCCATCTTCCGCTAAACGCATTCACTTTTCGCCGCCTCCCGGATTCGGACCACTGCCATTTTCAAATGGCGTGCTGGTTGGCGATACTTTTTATATGAGCGGCCATCTCGGTTTGGATCCGGCGACAAAGAAGATTCCCGCCAACGTCGAGCAGGAACTTCACTTTATGCTCGACGGTTTTCGCGGCACGCTTTTCCGCGCAGCGCTGGCGATGGAGGATCTCGTTTTCGTGCAAGTCTTCTGCTCGGACGTTTCGCTGTTCGATCAATTCAATTCTGTTTACCGCACATATTTCTCGCAAGATTTTCCGGCGCGTGCGTTTATCGGCTCGGGTCCGCTGCTTTTTGGCGCGCATTTCGAAATTCAGGGCATCGCGGCGAAACGAACCAAGTCCCGGGGACGGGCGCGGAAACGAAAGAAGTAGCGCAGGCCAAATTGTCTCTTTTCGCGGCGAATGCTGCTCGCGCGTTGCATTCAGGTTCTCTGGTGAATTCGGTAGCATGACGAGGAGAGACACAGTGTCATGCACATCGAACAGGCAGAATCGCCGGAGTTCATCCGCATGGCGCGCGAGCTTTTTGTTGAATATTCCGAATCGGTGGGCGTCGGCTTTTGCTTTCAGGGATTCGCGCAGGAATTGGCACAACTTCCCGGCGAATATGCGCGCCCATGGGGACGCTTGTTTCTGGCGTTCGACGAAAAAGATGACAAACAAGTTGCAGGCTGCGGCGCACTGCGACGAATCGACGCGGAGACGTGCGAGATGAAGCGATTTTATGTTCGGCCGGCGTTTCGAGGAAAGGGTTTGGGCCGCGAGTTGATCCATGCGCTGATAGGCACGGCGCGCGAGATTGGTTATGCGCGGATGAGATTAGATACTCTGCCCTCGATGACCGCGGCGATTGCACTGTATCGGGCGCTGGGATTTCGGGAAATTGCGCCGTACTGGGGGAATCCTGTGCAGAGCGCTGTGTTTTTTGAGCTCAAACTGTCATAAAGCTGGCAATTTAGCGCGGCAAAAGAGAGGAGGGCTCGCGGGCCGTTTCCGCGGCCGGCGCTGGCAATGCTTTGGCGGACGCGGAACGGCCAAGAAGAAATGCCGTGAGGCCGGCGATCAAGCCTCCACTGATAATTACCGTCTCCCAAGCGAGTCCCACAGCCACAGTGACGGCTGCGCGTGCCCCGAACGGAATTAGCAATGCGGCCAGAGCGGCTTCGCGGACGCCAATTCCTCCTTGCGTGATGGGAATGACGGCGGAAAGTTTTGCGAGCGGCCAAGCGAAGAGCCACGCACGAAATGGCAGGTACAATCCGCTCGAATTCGCCACCTGCGCCATCAGCCAGATGAAACTGGCCTGCGCAATCAGGCCGAGACATAGCGCGGCGACAACGTAACCTTTCTCGTCGTGTATCGACCGAGCTGCGCCACGGAGACGCGCCACGCGCCGCCGGATGCCAAAGGAGAAGTGTCTTGCTGGAAACCATACGACCATCGGAGCACAGATCGCCAGCAGCACTGCAATCGCTATGCCTACCATCACAAATACTTGCCGGGTTTGCGGTGCGAGCATTCCTGGCGCAAGTGCCACTCCAGCAGCCGCCAGCAACCCCAGTGCCGCGAAATCGATGATGCGGTCGACGAAGCTTCCGAGCAGCACGCCCGCGCTGCTTTTACCCAAACGCAGCGCAAGGCTCGCGCGCACCACGTCCCCGCCGACGATCGAAGGCAAGAACAATGTGCTGAAAAGGCCTGCGAAATAGCACCGGGCCGCTTGACGAAAATTTAAGCCCGCCCCGCCAACGTTGACCATCAATCGCCACTTGCTAATGCCAACCAAATGCGCAGCCAAGTAGCCCGCGAGTACCAGAAGCCAAACGTGCGCGGGCAACTTGCGAAATGAAATCCACACATCGGCGAGCGGTAGAAAATGGAAAAGCAGAATCAGCGCCAGGGCACTGCCGCCGATGCGCAGTGCCGCGCCTTGCCATCTCCGTGTTTTCTTACGAGAAGTCATTCCGTACGTGCGACTGGCTCTCGATAAGCCGAACCGCGTTTCATTATGGGGCTCGACGGGGATACGTCACAAGCGCGGTCTGTTTTGTGTGTCATGCGAGCCGGGCTTTCTGACTTGCGTCTGTGCTGGTAACGAATTAAGGTATTCGTTCCTCGCGTGGCGAAGAATTGGAGCTGCTTGTGACCAAGAAAAGGATTCGCATCGTTCAATTTGGAGTCGGGCCGATTGGCGCTTCCGTGGTCCGGCTGATGCGCCAGAAAAGCGCCATAGAGATTACCGGCGCGATCGATTCCGATCCCGCGAAGGCGGGCCGCGACCTGGGCGAAGTGGTCGGCGCAGCCGACGCTCCGTGGGGAATTCGCGTGTCGGCTGAGGCAGCACCTGTGCTGGCAGGTCAAGTGGACGCGGTGATGCACTGTACATCCTCATATTTGAAGGATGTGATGTCGCAGCTTCTGGCATGTCTCGAAGCAGGCTGCTGCGTGGTCTCTACCTGCGAAGAACTCGCGTATCCGTTTCGCAAACACCCGGAGCTTTCCGCGCGATTGGACGCCGCCGCAAAAGAAGAGGGTGTCGCGTTGGTCGGAGTCGGAGTTAATCCGGGATTCGTGCTCGACAAACTGGTATTGACGCTGGCCGCGGTGGCACAACGCGTCGACTCCGTGCGCGCCGTGCGCATTGTGGATGCTTCCAAACGCCGTCTGCCGCTCCAGAAGAAAATCGGCGCGGGGATGACTCCGCAGGAATTTCGCGAACGCGTGGCCGCGGGAGTCATCAAGCATCACGGCTTGCCGGAATCGGTGGCGATGGTTGCGGACGCGCTGGGTTTTGGGGTGGATCAGATCTCCGAGACAATCGAGCCCGTTATTGCGGAAGATCGCGTGAAAACGGAATTCTTGGAAGTGGAAGTCGGACAAGTCGCAGGAGTTCACCAGATTGCGCGCGGAACCGTCGCCGGCGCGGAAAAGATTTTCATGGAACTGAAGATGTACGTCGGCGCGAAAGATCCAGCCGATACGGTGACGCTCACAGGCGAGCCGAATATCACTCTGACCATTCCCGGCGGCACCCATGGCGATATCGCTACTGCTGCTGTCGCCGTGAATGCGATCCCAGAGATTCTCGCCGCTCAGGCGGGGCTCCGCACTTCGCGCGATTTGCCGCTCAGCTACTTCGCGCCGAACGCCACGCCGTAGAAACAAGTCTTAATTCTTCTGCCAGTAATTCGCGATGGCAGCATAGTCCACGTCTGTTTTTGCGGCGGCTTTGACGGCGGAATATGCCCGATAGGCTGCCGAACCCGCTGGAAGCTCGATTCCGTTTTCCTTGGCTAGGTCCATTGCCAGGCCCACATCCTTAAGCATCAGGCGCAACGGAAAACTGGGCGTGAAGTCGCGCTTCAGAATAACGGGCGCTTTCACGTCCAGCACTGGTGCTCGGCCCATGCTCGATTGCAACACCTCGATTAACCGCTCGCCGGCAACTCCCGCGCGCGTCACGAGCTCCAATCCCTCGGCAAGCGCCTCAACTTCCAACGCCAAAATCAAATTCATTGCCAGCTTTACCGTTTGCCCCGCCCCGTTGGGGCCAAGCAGGAAAAATCGCTTGCCGACTGCTTGCAGCACAGGCTCAACACGGTCGAGAACTTCCTTTTTTCCGCCGACCATGAAGACCAGTTCTCCCTTTTCCGCGCCCCAAGTGCCTCCGGTTACTGGCGCATCCAAGAAATCGGCGCCGCGCTCGGCGCAAGCTTGCGAAACGCGTCGCGCGAGCGCGGGCGACACAGTGCTTGAATCGATCAGCACGCTTCCTTTGCGCAACCCCGCAAGGGCGCCTGGCTCACCCCAGAGAACCTGTTCGAGCGCCGGAGGATCGCTGACGATCGTGAATGTGACGTCCGAGTCTGCCGCAACTTCGCGCGGCGAATTGGCCACTTTTGCGCCTTCCTTTTCCAGTTGTTCCGCTTTCGCGCGCGTGCGATTCCACACCATGAGCGGGAATCCCGCTTTCAGCAAGTTCCGCCCCATGGGCAGGCCCATCAATCCCAGGCCAATCAGTCCGACTTTCGGCTTCATGATTTCCTCCTGATACGCAAATGAATATAGCGGGAGACGCCATGCGAGGAAAACGGATTTGTTAGAAAAATGGCGATTAGACTGGAGGGGCGAGCTGCTACCTGTGTGACTTCTAGGCACTGACGGGTGCGGGCTGAAGGATAATTTCGCGGATGCGAATGATCGAGGGATAAGGAATTTCGATGCGTACCGTCTTCTCGCGACCCGATTGCGTGAAGCGATCTTCGAGGCGGATGAGTACCCCGGAGTCCAAGGCCAGCGTGCCGGTTGCAGTCATCTGAACCTCGCCGGCGCGGTAATGGACTTCGACTCGTTTACCAATAAGTAATGTAAACGCGGGCATTAACTTCAGACTAGAGCGCCGCCCCGATTGCGTCAATAGTACCAACAGGTTAGCTGTGGGAAACCTGTCTAAAACTGCTCAATCTTGGATTACCAAGCTGAATTCGACGCGGTGCCGAAAGGGGTCAATGCGCTCGGCGCGCACGCGAACGCGGTCGCCAAGGTGGAATTCCCGCCGGGAATCGCGCCCTTTTCGGGGACGATACGATTGGCTGACGATGGCATGGTCGCTCTCGCGATATTGGAAGCGCTGGCCTAGCGTTCCTTCCAGGCGGTCGATGGCCACCAGGCCTTCGACGAAAACCTCGAATAACTCGACGAAGAACCCGAACTTCTGCACGGAAATGATAAGTGCGTCGTATTCCTCGCCCAGATGGCTTTCCATGTACTGCGCCGTTTTCCAGTCCATCAGCTCGCGTTCGGCGGCATCGGCGCGGCGCTCAGCTTCCGACGTTTCGACGGCAATTTCTTCGAGTTCCGCCAGACGATACGGCCCCTTGGCGGACGTCGAATTCTCAAGCGCCCACTTCAAGATGCGATGGACGATGAGGTCCGGATAGCGCCGGATGGGCGACGTGAAATGCGTGTACTCGTCCGCGGCCAGCGCGAAATGGCCGAGCGGCACGGCCGCGTAGCGCGCCTGCTTGAGCGAGCGCAACATTAAATAGGAAAGAATGCGCTCCTCGGGCTTGCCCGCCAGCTTCTGCGTGAGGCGCTGATAATGCTGCGGACGAATTTCGAAATCGGCGCCTGGCAGAGTGACTTCCATCGTGCGCGGCCGGCCGTGGCGTTCGCGTCCCGCGGGACGCACCTGCCCGTGGCGCACCGCGATTCGACGCTCCGATAAATCCTCGACGCCGAGCGAATAGCCAAACGCGCGCGCCAGCTCCTCGAATTCCAGGACTTTCTTCGGATCGGGTTTTTCGTGAACGCGATGCAGCGACGGGATGCCGCGTTTTTCCAGATAACCGGCAACGGCTTCGTTCGCCGCCAGCATGAACTCCTCGATAATTCTATGCGCGAAATTGCGAGCGCTGCGCACCACTCCCACCATCCGGCCTTCATCGTCGAATTCGATGATGGCTTCGGGCAAATCGAAATCGATAGAGCCGCGTGCTGTGCGTCGCGCATTCAGCGCGAGGGCCAGTTCTTTCATGCGCCGGAATTCGCCCAAAAGCGATGCATATCGCTTCGTCATTTCTGGGTCGCCTTCCAGCACTTTGTGGACGTTCGTGTATGTCATGCGCTCCGCGGAACGAATCACGCCCGGAGTGAATTCGGTGCTCAGGGTCTTCCCGTGTTTGTCGAACTGGAGGATGGCGCTCATCACCAGGCGGTCGACATGCGGATTCAGCGAGCAGATTCCGTTGGAAAGTTCCTCGGGCAGCATGGGCACGGCGCGATTTGGAAAATAGACTGACGTTCCGCGCAAGCGCGCTTCCCGGTCGAGGTCCGAAGCGCGGCGGACATAATGCGCCACGTCGGCAATGTGCACCTGCAGCTCGAAACCGCCGCTGGGCCGCTCCACGACGTACACCGCATCATCGAAATCCTTGGCCGTCTCGCCGTCAATGGTCACAATCGGCAAGTCGCGGAAGTCGCGTCGGCCAACAATATCCTCTTCGCGCACCTGCTGGGGAATGGCCTGCGCTTGCGCCAGGACTTCAGGCGCGAACACGTGCGGCAGATGATGTTTGCGGATGATGATTTCGACATCGACGCCCATTTCGCCCGTACGCCCGAGGATTTCCACAACGCGTCCGGCAGGCGCGACACCGCCGCGCGGGTAGCGCGTGATCTCCACGTTTACCACCGCGCCATCCAACTCCGGAAAACGCACGCGTTTCGTCGCGCGCGGCTCGCCGGTGTTCTGCTGAAGTTTCTCCTGCAATTCAGCCGTCAGCTCCGCTCCGGGCGGGATGACGATCTCATGCGCGAGGCGCGTTTCGTAGGGCAGGACGGCATTGCCATGCGGCCCGTAGCGAAAAAGCCCCACAATCGTCGGATGCGCGCGCGCTGTGACTCTTTCGATGCGCCCCTCGAACCGGCCATCAGAATGGCGGCGGCTGAGGCGCGCTTCCACGCGGTCGCCGTGCATCGCGTCGCCCATGCTGTCCGGATTGATGAACAGGTCGCCTTCCATGCCTCTTACGGGGCGGTCGGGGACCACGAAGCCATAGCCGTCGCGATGCGCCACCAGACGGCCGGCAATCAGATTCGGATCCTGCGGCGCGGGCCGCGCCGCCCCATCAGCGCTCCCTTCAGGCCCTCGCGAAGCGAAGGGTTCCCCCTGCCGGACGTCACGACGTTGGGCTGGCCGCGGACTTGGCGCTGGCGCCCTGCGTTGGCCAGTGAGCCGGTATCGTCCGTGCTCCACTTGCACGTCGCCGCTGCGCTTCAGACGCCCCAGGAGCTTTGGCAACGCCCGCCGACCCCAATGCCGCAGTCCAAGCGCGCTGGCCATCTCTCGGATGCTTTGGGGGCGATCCGTTTTCGCAAGATACGCAAGCAACTCGCCTTCGGTGATTTCCGGCGGACGCTCGCCTTCGAGACGTTTTTTTTCTTTCATGGGATGCGCTATTTCACCGCCCAAGCGGTTGGTGGCATCGCGCCTTGACATTGTATGTTCCGCGCGCAAATTCTCCCGCAACTTTTTTCGCCGCTCCGGGTTTGCATCCCCAGTTGTGAAATCCGCTTGCCGTCTCCCCAGGCGGCGAGCGAAATCTCACACCCCAGGGACGTCGGAGGCGGCTCGACCAGGGCCGCCTCCTAATTTTTCGCCGCGCCCCCTCCCCTCAGCACGACGGCGTTGCGCCGTGAATGCCACAGTGATAGATTCCGCTCGCTCTTCGTTCCGTTTGACTAACGGAGAACTCTTGAACTTTCCCACCTACGCGCGACTGCAGTCGATCGTCCCGCATCCGCACCTGATTTTCGAGATTCTCGCTTACACCGTCGGGTTCCAGGTGTATCTGCGGCTTCGCAAACGTTACGGCGATCCGGTCAGCATCGGCGACCGTTGGACAGTTATTGCGGCGGCAATCGCTGGAGCTGCGCTTGGCAGCAAAATACTCTACTGGTTCGAGAATCCCGGCGCGACACTGAATTACTGGACGAATCCCGCGTATCTAATGGGAGGGAAGACAATTGTCGGAGCGCTCATCGGTGGATTGCTCGCTGTCGAGTTTACAAAGAGATTTCACGGCATTCGCGAATCGACTGGTGATCTCTTTGCGGTGCCGCTGACGATCGGCATCGCCATCGGGCGCATCGGGTGCTTTCTGACCGGGCTTCCGGACGAGACGTCGGGAACTCCGACGCGATTGCCGTGGGGTGTGGACTTCGGCGATGGCGTTCCGCGGCACCCAACGCAGCTCTATGAGATTGCATTTGTAGCGTTATTGGGGTGCTTCCTTTGGAGGTTTTTGTTCCGCGCCCATCGCAACGGCGATGTGTTCAAACTTTTTATGGTGGCGTATATGGGATTCCGCGTGCTGGTGGAATTCATCAAGCCGTACGACACTCGAATTGCGGGGCTGAGTGCGATTCAGTGGATTTGTCTAGGGGTGCTGGTTTACTACTGTCCGGATGTGCGGCGCTGGATTCTTCATCGCACGGCAGGAATCCAAACCGCAGCCGTTTCGAACGAACCTCAAATGCGATAGGTGAAAACGCGAATGGCGCACGAGCAAAAAGAGGGTCTAACGCCGCGCTTGATTTTATTCATTGGGGGTGGAATTTTTGTCTTGCTGTTCGGTCTGTGCGCCGGAGAGTCTTATTACGTATACAGTCCTGATACGGCCATCGACCTGGCATTCGGTCTTGTGCTGGTGAATATCGGAGTCGCAATAGTCACGGCGATTACGGCAATCATTGTCGCTCTTTGGCGGCGAAATCGAGATTTCGTTGGGGATGGGACACAGCTCCCGGATGCCAGCTACAAGAGCAGATGGACACACACGAAAGGCGATGAAAAAGACAAAATATGAGGAAAGCGCTGAGCCCCGCCAAGATTCTTCTTATCGGCGGCGGCATGTTCGTCTTGGTTTTCAGCGCGTGCGCGGGAGTGGGATACTTTCCGGGAGCGGGCGACGCAGCGCTAGGCATTATTCTACTTCTAGCGATTGTTAATCTGGGAGTCGTCATTGTGACAGTAGTTTTAGCAATTGCCACAGCAGTTGGCTCTGGGGAAGTGCCAGAGAAACACTCTTTACTGAAGGGTACGACTGAAGAGAAGCCTGATGACTGAGCGAACGCGGCCATATTTGTTCTATGATATCGCGGTTTCGATCTGCTCGACATGCTTGCGCAAAGTTGAAGGCAAGATCGTGTTTCAGGAGGGAGGCGTCTTTCTCTTGAAGCGTTGTCCTCTTCATGGCAGTGAGCGAATTTTGATTGCGGATGATGTGGATTATTACCGCCGCTGCCGTGAAGTCTTCATCAAGCCTCCAGAGATGCCGCTCGTGTTCAACACTCCGGTCCGCTGGGGATGTCCTTACGATTGCGGCCTGTGCGCGGATCATCATCAGCATTCCTGCCTGACGCTGCTTGAAATTTGCGATGCTTGCAATCTGCGTTGCCCAATTTGTTATGCGGCCAGCGGACCGGACCGCCCGCACTATCGCACTCTTGACGAAATCGGATTCATGCTCGATGCCGTAGTACGCAACGAAGGCCAGCCAGATGTAATGCAAATCTCAGGAGGTGAGCCGACACTTCACCCCGATTTCTTCGCCATTCTTGAAATGACAAAGACGAGGCCAATACGCCACCTGATGGTGAACACGAACGGCATGCGCATCGCTCAGGATGAGGAGTTTGTCCGGCGCATGGCAGCGTCCATGCCCGATCTGGAGATTTATCTGCAATTCGACTCTTTCGAGCGAGCCGCGCTCGTTGAACTTCGCGGCGCTGATTTGCGCACCGTGCGGGAGCGCGCACTGGAACAGCTAAATCAGCACGGCATTTCGACCACATTAGTTGTGACGCTGAAGAAGGGATTAAACGATGGCGAAATCGGCCGCGTGATTGATTTCGCCTTGACGCAGCCGTGTGTTCGCGGGGTGACGTTCCAGCCGGTGCAGGCTGCGGGAAGGCTCGAGCACTTTGACCCCGCTCGGGACAGGCTGACGCTCACGGAAGTTCGGCGAAAAATCCTGGAGCAGTCAGGCGTCTTTCGTCCCGAGGATTTGATCCCCGTGCCATGCCATCCGGATTGTCTTGCGATGGGCTACGCTCTAAAACTCAACGGCAAAGTTGTGCCGCTGACTGGCCTGGTGGACCCGAAAATTCTCATCGAGGGTGGGCGAAACACAATTGTGTACGAAGAGGATCCTTCCGTCCGAGAGGGTGTTTTCCGGCTGTTCGCGACAAATCACTCACCGCAAAGCAGCGCAGCCACGCTGCGCGATTTGCTGTGCTGCTTGCCAAGGATTGACGCGGCGCCGGACCTCAAATACGAGAACCTTTTCCGCGTGCTGATCGTCCAGTTCATGGACGCGTACTCGTTCGATGTGCGTTCCGTGAAGAAGACGTGCATTCACATCGTGCATCCGGACGGCAGGCTCATTCCGTTCGACACGTACAATCTTTTCTATCGCGACCATCTGGAAAACACGCGGCTTGCACCGCTCCGAGCAGAAACCGTACAGTTTGGTCACGCGCTGTAAAGGCCGCCTCGAGCCGCCGCCGCGGGCTACTGCTCGAACTTGTGGCTTGGAGTGGCCTGCTTTTCGTTCTGCAATTCGATCACGTCCGGGCCGGTTTCCGACGAACCGAGCAGCCATCGGCAGAAATAATTGGCGCGCATCCAGAAAACGTATTCGGCGTCGGGCATGTAGCTGTGGCGCATCCCCGGAAGCACGAACATGTCAAAGCGCTTGTCGGCTTTGATCAGCGCTTCGGCAAGGCGCATCGTGTTCGCCATGCTCACGTTGTTGTCCATGTCGCCGGTCGTCAACATCAAATGGCCTTTCAAGTTTTTCGCCAGCTCGGAGTTTTTCTCGATGTTGTATAGAAACTTCACCGTGCCGTTCTTTTCGGCCACTTCCTTCACGCCGTCATATTTCTCGCTCCAATATATGTTGTAGACATTATTCTCGTGATTGCCTGATTCCGACCATCCCACCTTGAAAAAATTCGGGTACTGAAGCAGCGCGGCGGCCGTCATGAACCCGCCGCCGGAGTGGCCCCAAATGCCGACGCGATTGATATCGATATACGGATGAATGGCGGCCAATTCTTCTGCGGCCGCCTTTTTGTCCGCCAGACCGTAATCCCGCAGATTGCCATAGCCGTAGGTGTCGTACCATTTGTCGCGCTGTGGGCTTCCGCCGCGATTGCCGACTTCGATGACGATGAAGCCGAGCTGCGCGAGCGCAAAACTCTGGTTCTTCGGAGAAAACGATTTCGTGACACTTTCCGTTTGCGGACCCGGATAGACATATTCAATCAGCGGATATTTTCGGGACGGATCGAAATCAAATGGCTTGTACATCACGCCGTAAAGATCCGTCACGCCATCGGCGGCCTTGACGTGAAATGTCTCGGGATACTTG
>DASRQP010000268.1:0-9578 GCA_035696585.1 Candidatus Acidiferrales bacterium
GAATGATTTGCAGCGCCGCATTGTCAACGTAAAGCGATTCAAATTGCACTTCCGTAAAGCCCTTCGCGATACGCTGTGCCGTTCTTCGCCACAGCCCAGAGCTGACGAGTACATTTGCTTTGTCGATGCTGGCCAGTTGACCCCGGCGTGCGGCTGCGCGACGAAAGGCGTATAGCGCCACACGCTCAATTTCCTTCGAGGAATAAACTTCCGTGTCCGACGCTACTTCATCGCCATTCGACCCGCTACTTTGGCGTGGTCCGAAATAAATCCCGCCGGCGAGTTCACGCACAATTTCCATGTCGATCGTGGTGTTTTGCTCGATTCGCAGCGGGGAAATTCCGCGCAACGGTTCGAGCAGGCGGATGGGCCGCACGTTAATATAAAGCCCCAGCTCTTTGCGAAGTCCGAGCAGGCCGGCTTCGGGACGGCGGTCGAGTGGCTGGGTATCCCATTTGGCGCCTCCGACTGCGCCCAAAAGCACGGCGTCTGCTTTTCGGCAGGCCTCCATCGTTTCGCGAGGTAGAGGTTGACCATACTGGTCAATCGCCGCGCCGCCGAACGGCAATTCGACGAACTCGAAGTGATGGCTGAACCCGCGCGCGCATTCCTCCACAACGGAGATGGCCGCACGAATCACATCCGGACCGATTCCATCACCCGGGAGAACTGCGATCGTTCTGCGAATGCCAGTCATTGAATTTTACTTGCAGCGGCCACTGCGTCGGATTCACCCGGCACATTCGGAGCCAGACGCCCACGTCGCGCCTGGTGTACAAACGTCAAGAGGTCACGGTCGGTGACGTCTTTCGCAGCGTCGGCAAGCCCCATGGCCGCACCGTAACACTGCGCGAGTTCCGCGTCGCTCAGCCTATAGCCGAGTTCTTCGATGCGCGAGCGCAGCGCGTTGCGCCCCGAATGTTTTCCCAGCACCAGTCGCCGGGCAGGAACACCCACTGCTTCTGGCCGGATGATTTCATACGTCAGCGGATTTTTCAGAATTCCATCTTGATGAATTCCCGCTTCGTGCGCAAACGCATTCGCGCCCACGACCGCCTTGTTTGGCGGCACGGACACGCCCGTGATTTCCGATAGCATGCGGCTGGCGGAGTATATTCCCTCCAGATTCACGTTGGTGCGCACGCCGAAAAAGCTTTGGCGCACGGCCAGCGCTACAGCAAGTTCCTCAAGTGAAGCGTTTCCCGCGCGCTCGCCAATGCCATTGATCGTGCACTCCACTTGTCGCGCTCCGGCGCGCACCGCAGCTAGCGAATTTGCGACTGCGAGGCCCAGATCGTTATGGCAATGCGCGCTCAAGATGATTTCATCGCGGCGGCCCAGGTGGCTGCGCACGCGATGGAAAATCGCGCCGTATTCTTCGGGAGTGCTGTAACCCACCGTGTCTGGAATATTAAGGATTGTCGCGCCGGCTTCGGCGGCGGTTTCCATCACGTCGAGCAAAAAGCGAATGTCGCTGCGGCTGGCATCCTCGGCGGAAAACTCAACTTCCGCGCAGCGCTCGCATCCGTAGCGCACCCAACGCGACACGGCATCAAGGGCCTCCTGCCGCGAAATGCGCAACTTCGCCTGAAGATGCAAATCAGATGTCGCCAGAAATATGTGCAGGCGCGGCCGAGCCGCCGGTTCCAGAGCAGTGAGCGCTGCTTCCACGTCTTCACGGCGCGCCCGGGCCAGTGCGGCAACCCGCGCGCGTTGGATCTGCGCTGCAACGGCGCGCACGGACTCAAGTTCGCCGGACGATGCCACGGGAAAGCCAGCCTCGATCACATCGACGCCCAGCTCGTCCAGTTTGCGCGCCAAGCGGAGTTTTTCGCCCTGATTCATCGAAAAGCCGGGCGACTGTTCGCCGTCACGAAGCGTGGTATCGAAGAATTGAACTGTGTCCATAGTTCCCCCTGTGTGCAGGGAATCAGTGAACCGCAATTGAGGGGCTAGCGTCCAATTTATAATTGTTGCAGGCAATATAAGTATTGGTTATACAGGTATATGGCGAGGGCATTATGGATTTAGGTTCGCTGCAAGTGTTTTTGACTGTGGCGCGGGAGCGCAGCTTTTCGCGCGCGGCGGAAAAGCTATATCGCACGCAGCCGGCGATCAGCATCTCCGTGCGAAAGTTGGAACAATGGGTCGGCCAGCCGCTGTTCGTGCGCGGAACCGGAGCGGGTACGCTCACCGAGGCGGGCGCATTGCTCGTCGAATATGCGGAACGAATGCTGAATCTGCGCGAAGAGGCCAAACGGAGCCTAGAGGACCTCGCCGGCCTCCGGCGCGGCCGACTTTCGCTTGGTGTCAACGAGAGTTCCATCCACGCGCTTCTTCCGGCGCTTGCGCGTTTCCGCCGCAAGTATCCAAAAATCGAAATCGCCATCCACCGCGTGTACTCGCGCGACATCCCGCGGGAGATTTTGAATTATCGTCTGGATCTGGGCATCGCTTCCTACCGGCCATCGGAGCCGTCTCTCTCCGCGGCCGCGCTGTTGCGTGACGATCTGGCTTTCGTTGTCTATCCGCGCCACAAACTAGCAAGACATCGCAGCGTGGCGATTCACGAGCTTGGCGAGGAGACATTCGTCGCGCACATCGTGGCGTCGCCTTACCGCGAGCGCGTGATTCAGCTTTTCGCACGCCACCACGTCACGCTCCGCATGGGCGTCGAGTTGCCCACGATTGAAAGCATCAAGCGATTCGTCGAAATGGGTATGGGCGTCGCGATCGTTCCGCGCATGTGCGTGCAGGTGGAAGTGGAACGCGGCCAGCTCGTAGAAGTCCGCATTCGAGAGATGCGCCTGCGCCGCGATTTGTTTTTGATTTTTCGGCGTGACCGGCCACTGTCGCAGCCGGCTAAGGCTTTTCTACGTCTGTTGCGGCCGAAGCAGTCGCTGGGCTCTCTGGTTGCAAACGCCGGCGATTGAGCAACGCGGCGTTCGTGGCTCAGGTCCAGGCGGCCATTTCGTCCAAAGCCTGCCCAACACGTTGCAGACCTTCGTCGAGCATCTCCGTTGTGCCGCCGATGCCGATACGAAAGTGTTCCGGCATTTCGATGAATCGTCCGGGGACAACGCTTGTGTCATATTTCTCTCGCAAGAGTTGGCAGAAGGCATCGACGCGACCCGCGACAACGTTGGGAAATGAAATTGTCCCCGCGTCTGCGCGAATCGCGAGCAAATCCTTGCGCGAATTGAGAAAGTGCTGGAGCAGAGGACGATTCGTTTCCAGCCGCTTGCGCGCGTATTCCGCGATTTCCGCCAAATGATCAAACGCGATTACGCTCAACAACTCCGCCACATACGCAGGGATCACTCCATACAAATCGTTCAGCCGCCACATCTGCTCCGCCAGCGGCGCCGCGGCGAGTATCCAGCCGCAACGCAGTCCTGAGAGGCCAAAGGCCTTCGTCAAGCTGCTCGTTACGATAAAGTTGGGCCCCAAATGAAATGCCGAACGGGCGCTGGGATCGAAACACGCGTCCAGATAGACTTCATCGACAAGAACCTGCGCACCGCGGCTCTGCGCGATTTCGCCAGCCAGACGTAACTTCGCATCCGGAGTGCGCGCTCCGCTCGGATTATGCAAGTTGGTGATGACAATGAGCCGGGTGTGCGGCGTCATGTGGCGCTCGATTTCGCGAGGATCGATTTGGAACCCATCTTCGAAACGGCGCGGGAAGCGGCGGACTTTCGCGCCCAGGTATTCCGCGACTGTGAGCAGCGGCTCGTAAGTCGGTTGTTCGATCAGCACTTCATCGCCGGGTTCGAGAAGCGCCGCCATCGCCAGATGGTTTGCCATCGACGTTCCGTTCGCGGCCACCACGCATTCTGGCGGAACTCCGTTTTTCTTCGCTACTCGTTCTTGCAAAGGAGGATAGCCGTAGCTGCCTGCCGCGGAAATTTCCAGGTCGGCGATCTTCACAGGCAATTCCGCCAACGGATAGCCGTCGATCCCGCTTGTAGCCAGATTAAATTTGGCATGCGAGCGCAGTTTTGCCCATTCCAGATACGCCGAGCGAATCTCTCTTCGCGTTGTCACGTTTCCTGGCCCCTCTTTCTTTTTTGCGCGCTCCAGAAAAAATACACTGGTATCCCCGCAAATAAAATCCCAAATCCGACCGCTGTATTGTGCGGGTATTTGAAAATTGTGTTAATCACAACCAGCCAGGACGCAGCGACAAATAAAAAAGTAGTCACGGGATGCCCCGGCATTCGGGCCAGGCCCTTTTCCGGAGTTCGACGGCCCTCTTTGAAATCGCGGCGGCGAAATGCAAACAGGCACGTCGCCGTCAGGCCGAAAAATAGAAAATCCATGGACACAACATAGCTCAAGATTTGATCGTAGCGCCCGGAAAGCGCGATGATAATCGCAGCGACTCCCTGCAACGCAATCGCCACCACTGGTACGCGCCGCCGTGGATCGAGCCAGCCCACCGAACGAAAAAATAATCCGTCTTCTGCCATGGCGAAATATACGCGTGGCGCGGTCAAAATCGACTGGCTCAGGAATCCCAACGCGGAGATGGCGATGCCCACTGCAATCAACGCCGCTCCCTTTGGTCCCCATGCCACGCGCATCACGGCCGACGCGGGGGTGGTCGCCGCCGCGAGCCCGGCAGGTCCCAGTACGTAAACGCACACGACGTTGACGGAAAGATAAAGCAGCACGACCCCAATCACTCCGACCACTAGCGCCCGTGGCAAATTCTTGCGTGGTTCGCGCACCTCCTCGGCGACGAAATTCGCTGTCTGCCATCCGCCGTACGCAAAGAGTACGGGCACGAGTGCCGCGCCCATCGCTGTCACCAGATCGAACGACACGGGCCGATCCAAGAGTGCAGACTTGGCTGGTGCCGGCGTTCCGCTGCGCAACAGGAACCATGCTCCGCAACCCACCAGCACCGCAATCGCGAAAATCTTCAGCACCATCAGCGTGCTCTGTACCGTGCTCCCCACGCGGACGCCCAGGCAATTGATAACCGTCAGCAATCCGAGCGCGAGCGTCGCGATCAGTCCTTCGCCAATGTGAAGCCCCGTGAGTTCGAGAAAATATTTCGCAAATGTCACGGCGACTGCGGCCATCCCGCCCGTCTGAATCACAAGCAGCAACACCCACCCATACAGAAACGCCAGCGCCGGATGATAAGCCTCCCGCAAGTAAGCGTACTGACCTCCGACTTTAGGCATTCGCGCGGCGAGCTCCGAATAAATAAATGCGCCCGCCAAAGCAATCGTGCCGCCGATCACCCACGCGCCGAGGATCAGCGCCGCTGTGTGTAATTGGCGCGCCACCACGTACGGGTTGATGAATATCCCCGAGCCGATGATCCCGCCCATGACAATCATCGTGGCGTCGAACAGGCCCAGCCGCGCCGCGAGCCCGGAAGGCCCGGTTTGTATCGGCGCGAGGCTCTTTCTTCTTGAAGGCTTCATAGATTTTCGGAGGCCGTTTTCACATTCCCGTGCGTCTGCCGCAGCCGGAATTCTGCGCTGACTCTATCATTGGTTGAGCCCAAGCCGTGCGATCGTGGTGAAAACAAAATCCGGAGCAACGGGAAGTGACTGAATGGATACGCAACCCGCGGAAATTTTTCTCCACAGGCGGAAGCAGGGCATTATTCCCGCTGGGGGGCATCCATGACTTGGGAAAAAATTCTTGGTGGTCGGGGCGCGTCTGCTCCGCCAACCGAAGTCACCTCAGAAGAACTGGATTCAGCTTCGTCCTTGGGGGAATCGAGTGCCGTTGATCCGAAGCGCGATGCGCGCAGAAGCAAGCGCGTCTACATCGCCATGCCGGTGATTGTCAAGGGACAGCAAGGAGCTGAAACATTTGAGGAGACGGCCTCGACCGAATCGGTAAACGCACACGGGTGCATGATTCGTTTGGCGAAAATGGTTAATCGCGGCCAGAAGCTGACGCTAACCAATGTGAAAAGCCGAGAGGCGGTCGAGTGCCGCGTCGTTTATCTCGGCCAATCCGAAGGCGGCAAAACTCAGGCTGGAATTGAATTCAATCGCCCGGCCGGATACTTCTGGCATATCGCCTTCCCACCTGACGATTGGAACGCAGTGGAGCGCAAGAGACCGGCATCAGAAACCGGCTCTATCGGCAGGCATCAGTAGGTGGCGCAAGCAAACTAAGAGGCACACCTGCACATCGACGGAACCCAGGGCCGACTGGTTGGCACGGAAGGGGGCCCGGTTACGATGCTACGACGTGCGGGTGTACTGTGGCAGGCGTTCGAAAACGGTCGGGGCCGGTCGCAGTTCTTTCCCCATCGGATTCGGTCGGATCATCATGTCCACCGCATCTGACCCGCAGCTCCCACAGCGTCCATGGCGGTCCAGGTCCGTCGGAACGCGACAGTCCACACACCACCAATGCCGCTCAACCCACGCTTGTCCGAGAAGTACGTTTGTGTTTGACATGGCTCCATTGTGGGGAAAAGCTCCGGGAAGGTCGATAGGAGCCAAGTCACTTTTTTTGAGGCAAAACTGAGGTACGAAAGTACTAAAACCGCGTAGACATCTGCCTCCATATCCAAAGCACTCTGTTGTGGTAAATGCATTCCACACAATCTGGCCACTCGCGCAATTCAAGGCGCAGTTTCGGACTTAGCAAGCAAGGCTTCCGCGTAGAGCGTTCCTTCCGGCGTGTCCTCATGCTTGAAGTACACAAAAACGTCCCCGCGGCCGACAAGATGCTTTGTTCTCTTTGAGATAGCCTCGCGAGCCTTAGTTGAGTAATTCTCTTTCCGCAGGCGTAGATAGGAGAAGTCCGAGGTCTCCGCGTTGGGCGTCTCCAATTTGTCGCTCTCCGCTTCGCAAAGAGCGGCATTCTTCTCGCGCAGCGCGGCGAAAACTTCCTCGCAAAACCACGACTCGTGCCGGAACTCAAACGCCGCCCGCACCGTCCGTGGAACTTCGTTGAGAAAACTCGTCAGCAGTTCCACGTCGCATTTCAAGTACGGCGGCAATTGGAACAATATCGGACCCAGCCGGTTCGCCTGGTGCAGCAGTTTTACGGATTCGACGAAGCGAGCCAGCCACTCGCCCGCTTCGCGCAAGCGCTTGATGTGGGTGATCATCTGGTGCGCCTTTACTGCGAACTTGAACTCTTCAGGAGTTGCCGAGATCCAGCGCGTCAGCAGGCTTTCTGTCGGAAAGCGACGAAACGTATAGTTCACTTCCACGGAATTCAATCGCGTCGAGTAATAGTTCAGAAATTTCGCGGAAGCGAGTTTCGCCGGATAAAATCGCGGTTTCCAGCTAGAGTAGGACCACCCCGACGTCCCTGCGTAAACCTTCGCCATGAGGCATCAGTTTAGCCGGATTCGAGAGGCTTGCAAGCAGAGTGATGTGGGCTTTACGACACCGTCAGTTGACATGCGCGCGTACGACAAATATCTAACACTCACACCTTTATTTGGACGTTTGCGCGCTCAGTCTCTTCGGCGGCGAACATAGTCTCCGGGGAAAAGCCGAACATTCCAGCGAAGAGATTGCGCGGGAACGTCGCCTGAGTTGTATTGAACTTCATTACTTCGTCGTTGTAGAACTGGCGGGCAAACGCAATGCGGTTTTCCGTCGAGGTGAGCTGCTCCTGCAGCAACTGCACGCTCTCGACCGCCCGCAGTTGCGGATATTGCTCGGACACCGCAAACAAATTCGATAGCGCTCCGCTCAAAGCGGATTCGGCTTGCGAACGCTCTGCAACCGTTCCGCTGCTCGACGCCACGGCTTTCGTGCGCGCGTTTGTGACGGCCTCCAACGTGGAGCGCTCATGCGTCATGTAACCTTGCACTGCGCCGACGAGGTTAGGAATTAAATCGTGGCGGCGCTTGAGCTGGACATCAATGTCCGCCCAGGCATTCTGAACGCGAACGCGCAACGCCGCCAGGGAATTGAATACTACGATAAACCAGATCAGCAGCACCGCCGCGATCAGGCCAATCACAATCAGCATTGTAGTAGACACGGTCTTACCACCTTGTTTTCCAAAATACCTGGCGTCAATGATGCAGGAACACCACGAACAATTGGTGAATCACCGCCATCCAGATGGTCAGAAACACCAGACTCGCCATCGTCAATATCGCGATCAGAAGCAAAAGAAGCGCCAGTGCGGCCAAAGCAAACGGCCCGAGAAGTACCGACAACACCGCAATCACAATCCAAGACTTGCCTCCGTCCGATTCAAGCTCGACATGAGCGCCCATGCGATCGAGACACTTCAGGCGGCGCTTCAACGATGGGAAGAAGCCGGCGAATGCGATATTCGACGAGTCCGCGGATTCCTGAGAATTGCTCGCGGCCGGCTGCGTCGTTGTTTTCGTATTGTCGAATTCCCGCAGACGGCGCAATGCCGCGGCATCGCCGTGCTGCGACGCAGCGATGTCCGTCAGACTGGGCATTTCATCCACGGATTTACCAGTGATTTGCCTCATAACGGACTGTATATCCGCGGGAACTGACGGTGAGCTCGTCTTGCTCGCTTCCGATGCGGCCCACATCCGCGCCCACATTTGCTGTTGCGCGGCATTCGCCTTCGGGTCATTTACGCGATCGCTTCCCGCGGGGTTGACCAAGAACAAATGTGAGGCCCATGCTCCTCCCGGAATCGGGCCGCGCTCGCTATTGAGCTTTCGCAACGCTTCGGCCAGTCCGTCGGGATTTCGCGTGAGTTGCACAGCGCAGGCATCCGCGAGATATTTGCGCTTGCGCCACAGAAGCGCCATGCTCGGGCCAAGCATGCTGAAGGAGAAAAACCAGAGCGATAGCTTGATGGCCGTGTTTGTAAGAAAGATGGGGAACAGCAGGAAGGTTCGGACGGAGCGGAAAATCGACTTTTTGCGCGAAGCGCTATCGAAGACATCGTCGATGTCGTCGGTGTCGAGTCCTACGCTGCGCGTGAGAAGCGCGGACATAGCAACTGCTTCCTGTGCGGCGCCTTCGCTATCTTTTTTCCCGAACAATCCATAACGAACAATTCGCCACAGCGTGCCGCGCGACCGTCGACCGAACGGAGCGTTAATAATTGCGACCAGTAGCCCGCAAGTTTCGAAAACGCTGGTGACACGGAAAGCGATGCGCAAATCGCCGTTGCCAATCGACGCTACCAAATGCGCGAGCGCGCCCTCCAGTTCATCGCGATTGAGCTGCTCGAGCAGTCCTCGCGATACCACAATCCGCGCGTCGTTGGGCGAGGTCCCAATCACCGCAGCATTTGCGGCAGGCGCGTCAATCAACATGATCTTCGGCACCGGCAGGCCAGCAGCTATGGCCATTTCCTGAACGGCGTCGGCCAACTGCAATTCCTTGAGCTCCGATTGATTCGGCTCGCGCGCCTTCAGTGCCAGCAAAGCGCCTCCGATTCCGGCGCGATGGAAAAGCGCATTCACTCCGAGCCACAGTCCCACGGACAAAATCGCACCGGGTAAGAGCAGTACTGCCAACCCGAGAGCCAGAGCCTGCGGATTCCCAGCCTTGCCCTGCGTCAACCACCCTATTCCCACCATTCCGTATCGAGCGAGTTCGTTGGCGTACTGCCAGAAACTGGGCGGCAGCGGC
>DASRQP010000269.1:0-1811 GCA_035696585.1 Candidatus Acidiferrales bacterium
GTCATTTCCTGTTCGTAGCGCCAATTAAATCTATGAAGCGTCCACGCAAAGAGCCGTTTCCGAAGGCCGGCTTCTTCGCCGCGAACAGGACGCGAATTTTCCGAGACGGACACCGTCGTCATGGTCTTGGCGGCCACTTACGGGAACTGGCGCAAGAAGCGCGTGTCGTTCCTGAAAAATTGCTGCAAATCGTCGATTCCATATTTCAGCATGGCAAGCCGGTCGACGCCCAATCCAAAGGCAAACCCACTCAGTCGCTTCGCGTCGTAATCGACAAAGCCATAAACGGCGGGATCGACCATCCCCGCGCCAAACAACTCGATCCAGCCGGAATATTTGCATGTGCGGCAACCCGAGCCGCCACAAACGTGGCAGGACGCGTCGAATTCCGCCGAAGGCTCGGTGAACGGAAAATAACTCGGGCGGAGGCGCACGCGAGTTTGCGGCCCGAAAAACTGCTGCGCGAAATATTCGATCGTGCCCTTGAAATCGCAAAACGTAATGTCTGTGTCGACCGCGAGCCCTTCAAGCTGATGAAACATGAACGAGTGCGTCGCATCCGGATTGTCGCGTCGATAGACCTTCCCCGGCACGACGATGCGCACAGGCGGTTTCTGCTTCTCCATGGTGCGCACTTGCATCGGCGAAGTGTGCGTACGCAGCAGATACCCAGGCGCGTTGCCCAGATAAAAAGTGTCCATATTGTCGCGCGCGGGATGATGCTCGGGAATATTCAGCGCCTCAAAGTTGTAATATGGCGTCTCGATCTCCGCGCCCTCGACGATGGAAAAGCCGATCGAATTGAAGATGCGATACAGCTCCTCATACGTTTGAGAGATTAAATGCCGCGTGCCAATCGGCCGCGTCACGCCGGGAAGCGAAAGATCAACGCGCTCCGTAAGCTCAAGAATCTCCAACTTCCCTTTTTCTGTTACCAAATTTTCTTCAAGGTTCCGAAAGTAGACGTTGAAGTTTGCCCCGACCCATTTTCTGGCTTCTGGCGGAGCTTGCTTGAGCCAGTTTTCTTGCACGCGCGATTTCACGCTGTTCTGTCTTCCAAGCCAGCGAACGCGAAATGCCTCCAATTCATCGGCGTTCGCAACATCTTGAATCTCCTTATAGGCGACGTCCAACAGGACGCGAAAGAGAGCAGAAACATCATCTCCAGAGGACACCCCCAGTTCTTCGAAGGTCAGATTCGTTTTTTCGAGGATGTTCGCCATTGCGATCAAGGTTTCAAAACCAGCCGTACTTCAGGGGCTAAAGCCCCGAGGCACAAGGTGCCCGATGTCGCGGCTGAAGCTGCGACCCACAAAACGCAAGGTCTGCGGCGGGTTCGTACACTATCGCCGCGAATGACGGAATAGCGCGAACTACGCCGAAGCTGGCGCGGCAGTGAGGTGCTGCTTGGCCTGCGCCACCAGCGACGTAAACGCGGCCGCGTCGTGCACCGCAATATCCGCCAGGATTTTCCGGTCCAGATCAATACCGCCCACCTTCAGCCCATGCATGAACTGGCTATATGAAATGCCGTTGTTGCGCGCGGCCGCGCCAATACGCTGAATCCACAGCGTGCGATAGTCGCGTTTGCGCGTGCGGCGGTCGCGATAGGAATAGCGCAGCGAACGGTTCATCGCCTCCTTCGCCGAGCGGTGCAGCTTGCTCTTTGTGAGGAAAAATCCCTTGGTGTGTTTCAGAATCTTCTTGCGGCGTGCGCGACGTTTGGTTCCACGTTTGACTCTAGGCATCGAAAAAGCTCCTCGAAAGAAATTGTAGAGAATGGCCGGCGCGCGGCCGGCAATTAAAAGTTC
>DASRQP010000270.1:0-2623 GCA_035696585.1 Candidatus Acidiferrales bacterium
CGGATTCTTCGCATGCTCGAAATCTTTTTTCTGCACCACGTAGCGTGCATTCGGAAATGTGGGACGCGCTTTGCCGTTTACGATGCTCGTGTTCCATCCGCAATGATCGAAATGCAAATGCGTGTTGATGACGATGTCGACGTTTTCCGGCTTCACTCCGTGCGCCGCGAGTTGGTCGGGAAATCTTGGCGAGCCCTCCAGCGCATAAATATCGCGCTTCTTCGCGTCCCATTTATCGCCCGCGCCCGTCTCGACGAGAATCGTTTTACCAGCGGCGCGAATCAGGAGGGAATTCATCGAGAGCAAAACGCGGTTGCGTTCGTCGGCGCGCGACTTCTTCTCCCACATCGGTTTCGGCACCACGCCGAACATCGCGCCGCCATCGAGGCGCAATGTGCCGTCATTCAGCAGCAGAAATTCCAGATCCCCAAATCTCAACGCCCACCTCCCAGTCCGGCCCTATCGAGCATCTCGTTTACCGCTGAATATGGATCGCGTTTGCGCTCGGCGACTTCCGCCGCCAGTGATTCGAGCGTGCCATCCGTCGCGAGCTTGTCCACCACGCGGCGCACCAGACGCTCGCGCAGCAGGTTCAGCAAACGCTCCCGCCACAAAGCGATCTCTTTCGCACGCCGCTCGGTTTTTCCGTGAAAGTGTGCGCGGAAACGTTCGATCTGGCGCGAAAGGTCCTCGATTCCCTTATTTTCGGTCGCGACTGTAAGGACGATTGGCGGCTTCCAACCGTTTCTCTCCGGCACTAGCTGCAAAATCGCGCGAAGCTGTTGCTCAAAACGATCCGCGCCCTCGCGGTCTGCCTTGTTCAACACGAAAACGTCCGCGATCTCCATCAGGCCGGCTTTCAAATTCTGGACGTCGTCGCCCATTCCGGGTACGAGAACGACAACAGTGCAATCGGCGAGGCGCACAATTTCCACTTCGCCCTGGCCAACGCCGACCGTTTCGACCAGGACATATTTCTTTCCCGCGGCGTCAAGCAGCAGAGCGGCATCGCTGGTCGCTTGCGAAAGGCCGCCGAGCGAACCGCGCGTCGCCATCGAGCGAATGAAAACACCGCTGTCGGAGGCGTGGCCCTGCATGCGTATGCGGTCGCCAAGAATCGCGCCTCCCGTGAACGGGCTCGACGGATCGACGGCAATCACGCCGACGGTTTGCTTTTGCGCGCGATAAAACGAAGCCATGCGGTCGACGAGCGTGCTCTTTCCCGTGCCGGGCGCTCCGGTGATGCCGATGCAATACGAATTTCCCGTGTGCGGAAAAAGTTGGCGCATTAAATTCTCGGCGTCGCCGGTGCGATTCTCAATCTCCGTCATGGCGCGAGAGACGGCGCGGACGTCGCCGGCGCGCACCTGTTCAACCCACTGGCTGATCGTGATGGAAGGTGTGGAGGCCACGGGCATCGGCGCGCTGCCCTAACCTTTTCCGAGGAGCTGGCGAGCGATGACGAGACGTTGGATTTCGCTGGTGCCTTCGCCAATCGTGCAGAGTTTGACGTCGCGATAATATTTTTCCGCGGGGTAATCCTTGATGAAGCCGTAGCCGCCGAAGATTTGCACCGCTTCATTCGCGACGCGGACGGCAACTTCCGCGGCGAACAATTTCGCCATGCTCGATTCGCGCGTGAAGCGCACACCTTCGCCGCCCTGGGCACGCGATTTGTCCGCGAGGTATGCCGATTGCCAAACGAGCAGACGCGCCGCTTCGATTTCCGTCGCCATGTCGGCGAGCTTGAACTGAATGGCTTGAAACTCGCTGATTGTTTTGCCGAATTGCTTGCGCTGCTTCGCGTATTTTACGGCTGCTTCATAGGCGCCCTGAGCCATCCCCACGCCGAGCGCCGCAATCGAAATGCGGCCGCCGTCCAGAACCTGCAAGCTGTTGATGAAGCCTTCGCCTTCTTTTCCCAGCAGACTTTCGGCGGGCACGCGGCAGTCGCTGAAAATCACTTCGGAAGTGTCGCTGGCGCGCATGCCCAGCTTGTTTTCTTTTTTGCCGGGGCGAAATCCCTGCGTGCCTTTTTCAATGATGAATGCGGAAATGCCATGCTGCTTTTTTGCAGTGTCCGTGACGGCCATGGCGACGCAAACATCGGCGTAGTGGCCGTTGGTGGTGAAGGTCTTCGAGCCGTTCAGCACCCACGCCGAATCTTTTTTGACTGCTACCGTGCGCGTACCGCCTGCGTCGGAACCCGCCCCCGGCTCGGTGAGAGACCAGCAGCCGAGTTTCTTGCCTGTCGTCAGGCCCGGCAGATATTTTTGCTTTTGCGCTTCGGTGCCGAACTTGTAAATGTGATTCGAGCACAGAGAATTATGCGCGGCAACGATCAATCCTACTGAGCCATCCACGCGCGACAATTCCTCAATGACGATGGAGTATTCGAGATAGCCGAGGCCCGCGCCGCCGTATTTTTCCGGGAAAATGACGCCGAGCAAACCCATTTCTCCGAGTTGAGGAATAATTTCGGCGGGAAATTTGGAGGCTTCGTCCCACTCCATTACGTGAGGAGCGATTTCACCTTCGGCGAATTCGCGAACGGTGCGCCGGAGGTGCTGCTGTTCATCGGTCAGAGAGAAATCCACGTCACCTCGCTGCTTTTACGTGATCA
>DASRQP010000271.1:0-3231 GCA_035696585.1 Candidatus Acidiferrales bacterium
CCCAACCAGGATGATTTGCGCCGGAGGCTGAACCATATGGGTGTGCGCGTGACGCAAGCGACGCTGTCGCGGGACCTGCGCGAATTGAAACTGGTGAAGACGGCGGAAGGTTACCGGCCTCTGAGTTCCGCGTCGGAGGAATCGGCTCCGGTGCCGCAACTGGCGCGGGCGCTGCGTGAATTTCTGGTGGATATGCGGCCGGCGCAGAACATGCTGGTGCTGAAAACGCCTCCGGGCGGAGCGCAACCGCTGGCAGCCGCGGTGGATGGTGAACATTGGAAAGAAGTGGCGGGAACGCTTGCGGGAGACGATACCGTTTTGATTATTACGCCATCGCGAGCGGCGCGCGCGGCCATTCAAAAACGGATGGAGGATTTGCTCCGATGAATGGCGGGCCAAGGGTGGCGGTGGTGGGAGCAACGGGTTATGCGGGATTCGAACTGGCCCGGCTGCTGCTGCGACATCCGCAAATCGAAAAGCCGGTTTTCTATCTGCGCGGAGAGAACGCGTCGGCGCGGTGCCTGACGGAGATTTTCCCGCAACTGCGCGGTTGGGGCGAAGCGCCGTGCCGGCCGCTTTCGGTTGACGCGATTGTGACTAGCGGCGCGACAGCTGCATTTCTCGCGACGCCTCACGAGGCCTCTCTGGAGCTTGTTCCGGAACTGATGAATGCGGGTGTTCGCGTGATCGATTTGAGCGGAGCGTTCAGGTTTCGCGACGGCGAGACGTTTTCTCGATGGTACAAACTGAACGCGCCGAGCGCGGAAGCGCTGAACGGCGCGACGTATGGATTACCGGAGTTGTATTCCGCGGATTTGGCTGGCGCGAAGGTTGTCGCGAATCCTGGCTGTTATCCAACTTCCGTGATTTTGGGCCTGCGACCACTTGTTGAGGCGGAGTGGATTGACCTATCGCGGGGGATGGTCTGCGATTGCAAGTCCGGAGCGAGCGGCGCGGGCAAGGAGCCGAAGCGCGACACACAATTCGTGGAGGTGAATGAGAATTTTCGCGCTTACGGAGTTTTTACGCACCGGCACACGCCGGAGGTGATGGAGCATCTGGGAATTTCGCCAGAGCAGATGATGTTCACGACACATCTGCTGCCGATCGAGCGCGGGATTCTGTCGACGCTGTACGTTTGGCTGAGCGAGGCAAAACGCGAGGAAGAAATCGAGGTGCTATTTCGCAAGTTTTACGCGGGGCGGCCGATGGTGAGAATCTGGCCCGCGGGAAAGCTGCCCGAATTGCAGCATGTGACGCGCACTAACTTTTGCGACATCGGGTTTGCGCTGGATGAATCGGGGCAGCGGCTCGTGGTGGTTTCGTGCCTGGACAATCTGGGCAAGGGCGCGGCGGGACAGGCAGTGCAGAATTTTAACGTGATGCACGGTTACTCCGAATCGGAAGGACTGATATGAGACTGGTGATCAAGGTCGCCGGAGCGCTGCTGGACGACGAAGCGGCCGTGCGTTCGCTGGCGCGGCAAATTGCCGAACTCGCCAAGGCGGGGCACGAGCTGCTCGTGATTCACGGTGGCGGGAAAATTTTTACCGCAACACTTGGGCGGATGGGGATTACGAGCCGGTTTGTGGGCGGACTCCGAGTGACGGATCGCGAAACGCGCGACGCGGCGGTGATGGTTTTTGCGGGGCTGCTCAACAAGCGACTGGCAGGAGCAATCTCGCTTGCGGGACAGACGGCCGTCGGGATTTGTGCGTCCGATGCGGCGTGCTTTTTGGCCGAGCCGATGTTTCACGAAGGTGATTCCGGCGGCCTGGGCTACGTAGGTTACTTAACCGGCGTGAATCTTGAATTTTTGAGTTCCCTGTGGCGCGCGGGACTTGTGCCGGTGGCATGCTGCCTGGGACTGGGCTCGGATGGCGAGCTTTACAACATCAACGCCGATCACATGGCCGCCGCGGCAGCGGAATACTGCCAGGCCGAGCGGCTGATTTTTCTGACCGACGTGGCCGGCGTGCTGGACGGCGAAAAAGTGCTGGACAAAGTGACGGGCGCGGAGATTGAAGAGTTGATCCGGCATCAAAAAGTTTCCGGCGGCATGGTGCTGAAGCTCGAAGCGGCGAAACGCGCGCTGGCCGGAGGCGTTCGACAGGTGCGGATCGTGGGCGGCACGCGTCCGCGTGCGCTGCATTCAGCCACAAACGGCGCGAAGGGTTCGGGAACACGCGTCCTGCCGATACGACTGCCTCTGCAAACCAAGTACGCCGCACGCGCAGGCCGGTAAAAATCATGACGCGAAAAATAAGGCGGAAAGACGTTCCGTCAAAAAAAATCAGCGACGCCCAGATTTTGCGCGATGCGGAGCAATACATGGTCCGCGCGTATCGTCGGCCGCCGATTGTTTTTGCGCGCGGCAAGGGTTGCCGTCTCTACGATACGAGCGGGCGCGCCTATCTCGATTTTCTCGGCGGGATTGCGGTGAACGCGCTGGGCTATTCGCATCCGCGGCTGGTGCGCGTGATGCGGCGCGAAGCGGCGAAGGCAGTTCACTTTTCCAATTTATTTCACAACCCGTTTCAGGGGCCACTCGCGAGGAAGCTTGCCGAATGGTCTGGATTGGATCGCGTTTTCTTCACGAACAGCGGCACGGAAGCGATGGAAGGCGCGATGAAGCTGGCGCGCGCGTACTCGAAGAAGAGCCGGGCGGTCGGTGCTCCTGCGAAGACGCGGTTCCTGGCACTGGAAAATTCGTTTCACGGACGGACATTTGGGGCCGTGTCCATAACGTATCCCGCAAAATATCGCGATCCATTTGAGCCGTTGGTGCCGGGCGCGGAATTTGTGCGGTTCAACGACGTGGCGGACCTCGAAAGAAAATTCGACGACGGCGTTTGCGCGATTGTGCTGGAAACGATTCAGGGCGAAGGCGGAGTTTATCCTGTAAGCGAAAGCTTTTGGAGGCGCGCGCGTGAACTTGCCACGAAACACGATGCGGCGATGATTACCGACGAAATTCAATGCGGACTGGGACGGACCGGGCGCAAGTTCGCGTATCAGAAATTCGCAACAAAACCGGACGTTCTGACCGTGGCAAAGCCTCTGGCAGGAGGATTGCCATTGGGAGCGTTTATTGCGAATGAGAAGTTTGCTGCCGCGTTTACACCGGGCTTGCATGGCACGACGTTTGGCGGCGGGCCGTTCGTCTGCGCCGTGGCTCTGGAATTTTTGAAGACACTCGAAGATGAGAAATTGCTCGCCAATGTTCGCGAG
>DASRQP010000272.1:0-5721 GCA_035696585.1 Candidatus Acidiferrales bacterium
TGTCTCGCCGCAATCTCCTTCACATCTTCCAATGCGATCTTCGGCACCGCCGCGCCATTCGGCAAATAAATCTCCGGCACGTCGCGCGACGCAATCAGCAGCTTCGCCTCCACCGTTTGCGCCACGCGTTGTGCGAACTCCACTGTTGCCACGCGGTCAATCGGCGCCACCACCACGCCCCTGAGCACGCACCCGAAAAATGCCGCCACCCATTCCGCGCAGTTGTCCCCCCACAGCACCGCGCGCTCTCCGCGAACGATTCCGCGCGCCGCCAGCTCGCTCGCGAATCCGCGCGCCGTCTCGGCAATGCGCCCGTACGACCATCGCTCCATGCGATAGCCGCGCCGGTGCGCCACCGCGATTTCCTTGTCGCGCCGGCCATACTCATCCAGAAATTCGATCAGGGATTGTCGCGCCATTAAGAGAGAAGTTTCTCTCATCCGCGCCTGCTTGCAAAGCGTCACGCGCGCAAAACGACGCGCAAAAAAAGGGCCCGGCAGCAGCAATCGCCGCGCCGGGCTTCTGCGTTATTTTCGTTCTGCTTCTACTGAGGATTCTGCGGAGTCTGCGGATTCTGTTTCGCCAAGTCCGGCGGCTTGGCCGGAGTGGCGGCCGTCGCATCCGACGAATTCTGATACCGCGTCAGATACGGCATGAACGGCGTCACTTCGAAGGGCATTTTCTCCCGTGCCGAAAGCAATTGCACGGGTTTGGTTTTCACCAGGTCCACGGTGTCGTCCCATGAATCGAGCACGATTCGCGATCCCAGCGGCAGCGCCGCAATCTGGTCCACTTTCATTGGCTGCAGTGCCGGCGCCGCCTGCACTAATTGCGACGCCATGAATACACGGTTGCCCAGATTCGCGCTGATCAGCGACGGCAATTGTTTTTGTTCCGCCGCCACCTGTTTCAGGAAAAGTCCCGCGGTGCCAAGTTGATCCTTGTACGGCGAATTTTTCAGCAACTCCACCGCTTTCTTCGCCGCTATTTCCTCGTCGCCTTGCGTGTTTCGGAACGACATACGCTTCATCGTGTCCGCCGTCGAAACCATCGTCGTATCGTTGAACGAGAACGCGTCCGGAAGCTGCGACCCCGTCACAACAGCTCCAAGCTCGTGTGCCAGCACTGCCGCCAAACTTGGTTCGTCGGGCAGCACGTCCAACAAGCCTCTGCTCACCACGATCGTGTGTCCGATTGTGAATGCTTCCAAAGTCGAAGTCAGCAGCACGCGGCAGCGTATCTCCGGCTCGATATCCAGATTGTTCGTCACTTCCAGGTTGTTCACCACCGTGCACAATACTTTGTCCACGGGGCCCGGAGGCGCCAGCAATCCGTTGCGCTGCAGCCTTTCAATCACATTGTCTTCGCCTTCGCGCTGCCACTCCCGTTCCGCCATCACCGGCGAAACATCCTTCGAAGCGTCCGCCTGGTCCTGAATCGGTTTGGCGGCTTCAATCTGCAGGTCGCTGAATTCCGTCTGCTTGTTCCCAAGCTTCAGGTCATACCCCCACAGCCGCGTTTGTGAGCGGTAACGCACATGCCCAAATGGAAAATCCTTCAAATCCGATTCCGCGCTGTAGATGTATGACGGAATCCACTGCCCCGGCGCCACGTTTGTCCGCCAGCTGTCGAAGTGCAGGTTCCACCCAAACGTCCGCGCCACGGGCACGAACACTCCGTTGAACCGCACGATTGAATAATCCTGGTTTTCCACCCAAACGCGTCCCTGGAATCTCCCGTCTCCCGATTTCGCCAGCGGTGTCACATCGAACACCAGGCACTTCACAGATCCCAGAAATTCGTTTCGCACATAGTCGAACCGGTAATGTTGTTTGTCGAAATAAACAGGATCCACGAAAATCATCTGCAGAAAACCCGACGGCACGTACGAATTCCCCAACAGGTTGCCAATGTCCTTGATTGGATTTAGCTTGTGCTTCCATCCACTGTCGTCATAGGGAAGCATCGAACGGTCCACGACGCCTTTGCTTAACTCAGCCTCTCCCAGGTAGTAGTGATCCTTATCCGGCACCGAGCCTAGTTGGGCATCCGGTTTCATGTCCTGAACGTAAGTCTCTACGATTGGGTTGTAATGACGCAGCATCGCAACTTCCTGATGCTCTCGCGCGATGATTCGGTCGATTACTTCGGCTTCCGTGCCCGGCTGGCTTGGTGTGATGACAAGATGCTCTGGCGTTTGCGTTGTCTGCGGCTGAGTTTGCGGCGGCTGAGTCTGCGCTGCTAATCCCCCCGCTAGTACCAATCCAAGAGTCGCACCAACCACGTACCTCAATCCCCTACCCATGACTTCTCCCCCTCAATCGCAATTAGTACGCTAGCTCGAAGTCGATCCGCACGTTGGCGGGAAAGTCGACTGGCTGCCCATCCTGACGAGCTGGTTTAAACCGGATCTTCAGTGCGGCAGCCTCCGCGTTCTGATCCAGTCCGTGGCCCAGGCCTTGTACTACGCGCACCACTTGCACTTCCCCCGAAGCCTTGAAAATAACTTGCAACAACACATCGCCCTGAATCTTCAGCTGCCTTCCTTCTGCTGTGTACTCCGGTTTCGGCTTGAACAGAATTACCGGCCCTTCCTGATGCGGCGTCGCATCGGAAGTTTTTTGCACATGCGGCCCATTCGTTGCTCGATCGTCGGCAAACACTCCCTGTTGCACTTTGCCGCCGTTCCGAACTCCGCCCGCGATCGCCGTGCCGTTGCCAAATCCCGCGCTCGCAACCACTCCCTGAACGCCTTTCGCGCCTCCGGTTCCGTTTCCTTTTCCGGGTCCCACCGGCATGTCAAATCCGCCCGCTGGCGCGATGTTCACTGGCTGCGTCATCTTCGCCTTTGAAGGCAATCCATCCGGGTCGCCAAATCCGCCCGTCTGCACGGGAGCCTTCGGCCTCTTCAAATCCGGTATAGCCGAACTCCCCAGCGACGTCGTCGGCTTGTCTGGCACCGCGCGCGCAAACACGTTTACCTCTGGAGCCTTCGTCAGGTTTTTGCGGATCACCGGTTTCGACACAATCGGCTTCTCGAATACCGGCTCGATCATTTTCGGCTTGGGCGGTTCTGGCACCGGTACGGGTTCGAGTTTCGCCACTTCCACGCGCTTCACCGGCACTAGCTTGGGACGAACCTTCGGTTGTGGCTTCCATGCCCGCACGGGGGGCGCGGTGATCTCCGTGATCATGTATTGCTTCGCCATGTCCATTTGTTTGGGGAACAACAGCGGAACCCACAGCGCGCAGGCCAGCACCAAAAATTCAACCCCGAATCCGGCCGTAAAAGATCGCCAGCGCGGCTTCCCCGCTGTCAGCAGCGTAAAAGGCGCTTCGTAATCTGGATAACGTCCGTTCCCGTTCGACGACATCGATAACTTCCCCCGCTGCGGTACTTTTCCTGTTGACCTTACGATGCTAATCGGCGCAAGCGACATTGTAGTATTGGGGCCAGCAGCTCGGTGAATAGTACGATTGTACCAGTCTCCGTCTTGGTTGCCTTAAGCGATACTGCGAGCTGTGCCCTAGTCTTCCCCCCTGTGATGGTTTTACCGCCCCTTTTATACAGATTATACGACTCTATACAACACGCAACTGCGTGCGCAGTTTCGTCCGATTACTTCTCTGCAAGAATTGCTCCATACCCGCCCTTGGTCGCACATTTCCCAATTCACCTTCACCAACTCATCTGAATACGCTTCTACTTCGTTGTCAATAAGGGGCCGAGGGTATAGGTGCAGGAAAAACTCTGCATAACCCTTAGGATGCCGAGGGTAATCAGACCCGCTCCAACAGGTAAACTTTTCATATCCCTGTCAATATCCTTAAATCGACATCATTTGGCTGAAAAAATTTACCTATTCCGAGCAAAAAAAGAGGAGGGCTGGGGCGCCAATTCTGCACTCCAGCCCTCCTGACCCCCACTCTTATTCGATCTTGTTATTGTTGAGGTTCTACCAGTACGTACCGTGTCGCATTGCTCTGGCCGAAGGGTCTCACTAACAAGAGCACAGGCTGGTTGCCCACCCCCGCCATCGTTGCGCGAAACTCCGCCATATTATTGACAGTCTTACGGTTAACCTCGATTATTATGTCGCCGCGCCGCAAACCAGCCTCCGCGGCCGCGCTTCCTTGCTCCACGTTATCAACCACGACACCTTTTGTTCCCATCGGCACGTCGAGTTGCTGCGCGATGTCTGGCGTCAGGTTTTGAACACGCACGCCTTCCATCGCTTTTCCGCTGTTGTCCGGAGATTCACCCCCATCGTTGCCGGGCTCCAACTCGGTCTGCTGACTCGCATACGCGCTTCCCGGTGCCAGCGTCACAGTCACGTCAAACGTCTTCCCGTCTCGGAAAATCTTCAGTTGAATCGTTTTCCCCGGAGGTGTGTCTGCGATTCTTGCGGTCAAATCACCGGAGCCGTTCACCGACTCACCGTTCAGACCCAGGACAATATCGCCCCGCTTAATTCCGGCTTTGTCCGCGGGACTTCCCGGCGATACGTTGTCAATTAGCGCTCCTGTGCCGCCTGCGTTGTAGCCAAATTCCTTGGCCATGTCCGGCGTCAGATCGGTGATCTCCACTCCGATGTGCCCACGTTCGACTTTCCCGTGCTGGATGATCTGCTCCATCACGTTGCGCGCCATATTGATCGGAATCGCGAACCCGATTCCCTCGTTTCCGCCTTCTCCATTCATCGAAGACCCGCTCGAAAGAATCGCCGTGTTGATTCCCACCAAATTTCCGTGCAAATCAATCATCGCTCCCCCCGAATTTCCGGGGTTGATTGCCGCGTCCGTCTGAATGAAATCCTCATAAGTGTCGCGTCGTCCTTGCTCCTCGGCTTCAATTCCCAGGCTGCGGCCCGTCGCGCTCACGATCCCCATCGTCGCCGTTTCGCCGATTCCGAAGGGATCGCCGATCGCGAAGACCACGTCTCCCACGCGGAGCTTCGATGAATCGCCGAACGTCAAAGTAGGCAGCCCTGTGGCGTTAATCTTCACCACGGCAATGTCCGTTTGCGGATCAGTTCCAACCACTTTGCCGGGGTAATTCTTGTTGTTCCATTGCACCTGGATGTCGCTGCCGTGTTCCACCACGTGATTGTTCGTCAGAATGTAACCATCCGAATTGATGATCACGCCCGAGCCAAGGCTGTGTTCTTTCTCGGTTTGTGGCCGCGCTGGTCCCATCTGGTTGCCGAAAAATTGCTGGAAGAACGGATCGTTGAAGAATCCCGGCGTGTTTTGTTGAACTTTGACCACTCGGGTCGTCGAGATATTCACCACCGCCGGAAGCGCCGGCTGTACGACGGACGCGAATCCGTTGGCGAACGCGCCCAGCCGCACTGGGTCCACGGCTCCAGCCACTTTCACCGACGCCACGGGCGCGCCCAGCACTTTCTGTCCGGCCCACCGCACGGCCCATGTCCCCAAAAACGCTCCGGCGATCAGCGCCACGATCACTATGCTCGCTCCCACCCACCGCCGCACTTGATAGACTTCGTTACTCATGTGACTTCATCTCCTTTTTTCACTTCCTTACGGGCGCAACGCCCCAATGGATTAGACGCTTCAAAAATGCAAAAGTGTTCTTCGATAAATGGCGGCTGAACAAGGCCCCGTGTCGCGCTGCGCTTCCAGCTTGCAGGATAAATACGTACCGGTTTTATTTGCGGTGGACGTCATGCAACACCACTTCAGGCCGTCTTCAGCCCA
>DASRQP010000273.1:0-3579 GCA_035696585.1 Candidatus Acidiferrales bacterium
AGCAGGCGCATCAGCAAAGACTCTTTCGACATTTCAAGGCTGAAAATTGCGACCGCACGCGGCTCGCCACTGAGCGCGACATTTTCCGCAATGTTCAACGCCAGCGAAGTTTTCCCCATCGACGGCCGCGCAGCGAGAATGATCAACTCGCCGGGCTGCAGGCCGGCTGTGTCGTTGTCCAGATTCAAATATCCCGTGGGGACGCCGGTGAGGCGGCGTCCCTCTTCCATCATTTTTTCGAGCCGGGAATAATTGTCCTTGATCAGATCCTTGACGCCGATCAATCCGGCGCGGACGCGTTCTTCGGCGACCTGGAAAATATCGGACTCGGCTTTGTCGAGAATTGCGTCGGCGTCATCTTCGGCGTCGAGCGCGCGCTGCATGATCACCTCAGCCGTGCGGATCAGATGGCGCAGGACGGATTTTTCCTTGACGATGCGGACGTAGTGCTCGACGTTGGTCGCGCGCGGCAAGCCGTCCATCAACTGCGAAAGATAGGCGGGGCCTCCGGCGGATTCGAGTTCCCCGTGACGATCAAGGCATTCGCTGAGAGTGATCAGGTCGATGGCTTGCTGCGCCTCGGCAAGTTCAACGATGCGCTCGAAAATCCGCCGATGCTGATCGAGAAAAAAGTCATCGCCTTTCAGTTTCTCGACGGCAATGTTGAAGGAATGATTGTCGAGGAGAATGGCGCCCAGGACGCTGCGCTCCGCGCCGGCGCTATAAGGGAGAGGACGTTCGAGAGTCGTATCCTGAGCCATGTTGATTCGCTTTATTTTCGCCTAGAGCGCGCGCCGACGCAACGGTTTTTCGCCTTCCGCCATGGAGGCAGGAGTCGGAATGCCTGTTCGGGTTAGCGTGGGGCATTCTGTGCGGCTCGGAGAGCGAAGTCAACCTGTGGTGGCTGTGGAATTCACAGGAGCCTGTGCAAAAGAACGAACGATGCGGTGTTTGCAACAAAATGAAAAATGGCGCCGGAGGGTCATGCCGGCGCCGAGAAAAAAACAGTGTGGTCCGCTAGGCTTCGCGTTCGACTGTGAGGTTCACCGTAGCGATGACGTCGCGGTAGAGCTTGATTGCGACGGGATATTCGCCGACAGTCTTAATCGGGTCGTTGAGTTGAATCTTGCGCTTGTCGATGGTGTAGCCCTGCGCGGCCAGCGCGTCGGCAATGTCCGCGGACGTGACCGACCCGAAAAGCTGATCGTTCTCCCCAGCTTTGCGAGAGAGCTTCAAAGCGACAGCGGAAAGCAAATCCGCCTGTTTCTGCGCACCCTCGCGCTCGGTGGCTTCCTTCTTGGAGAAGGCCGCGCGCATTTTTTCAAGACGCCGCATGTTGGAAGAATTTGCCGCGATGGCCAGCTTCTGCGGCAACAGGTAATTGCGCGCATAGCCTTCGGCGACGGTGACCACTTCGCCTCGATTGCCCAGCTTGTCGACATCTTCCTGCAAAATGATTTCCATGGCTTTGTCCTCGAGTTTCGTTCCGCTCGCCTTACAACTCCGACGCGAACGGCAAAAGAGCTATGTTCTGAGCGCGCTTGATGGCAATCGTCAGCCAGCGTTGGTGGCGCGCGCAAGTCCCGGTCATTCGCCGCGGGAGAATCTTGCCGCGCTCCTGCACGAACGACTGGAGAATCTCCGGCTTCTTGTAATCGATCAGGTCAACTTTATCGACGCAAAAGCGGCAGACCTTCTTTTTGCGGACGTAATTGCGCTTGCCGCGGCGCGGTCCCGGCGGTCTGCTGCCTGCGGGCCCACCGCCGCCACCCGGCGGTCTCCCACCCGAATGCGATGAAGAATGGTGAAACGGTGCATGCTGCTGCGGTGCGTGTGTCTCGTCGGCCATTGAATTTTCTCCCTATCCAGCCGCCGTCGCGGCCTGTTCGGCGCCGGGAGCGGCAGGTGCAGTTTTGCGGGGTCGCCGCGCGTTGCGTTTCTCGCGGCGCTTGGACAATTTCTCCTGCCGCTTGATTTCTTCGTCGAGGCGCACGGTCAGATACTTGACGACCGCGTCGGTAACGCGCAAGCGGCGTTCCAATTCCTTAAAAAGCTCGCCGTGGCTGGAGCGAAGTACCATGTAGACATAAAAACCCTCGCGCAATTTTTTGACGCGATAGGCGAGCCGGCGCGTGCCCCACTTCTCGACTTTCTCGACTTTCGATTGCTTTTCTTCGACTGCGTGCGTGAGAGTGGCAATCAGTTTGTCAATCTCCGTCTCCGGCGTGTCTGGCCGGCAGATGAAGATCAGGTCATACAGTCTTTCTTCCATTGTTTCCTCTTTTCCTTCTGCAACTCAGAAATTCTATTCGGCGGCTTCTTCCGGCGGCGTGGCACGCCGGTTGAAGTGCGCCATCGCACGGCCCGCGCCTTCCGCGAAAATCATTTCCACGGCGTCCGCGGCTTCGACGATCATCGCATCCGCGGTCTCACGAACGTCCTTGCCCATCGGGGCGAGAACATAAGCTGCCAAATCACTTACAGGGTGTTCAGGCTTGATACCCAGCCTGACCCGTAGAAATTCATCCGTCCCCAGCGCGCCAATCACCGACTTCAGCCCGTTGTGGCTGCCTGCGCTGCCGCGCTCGCGAATACGAATCATTCCCCACGGCAGAGCCGCTTCGTCGCTTACGACAATTGTTTCCGCCGGGTCAGCCTCGTGCCGCGCGATCAAATCCGCGACAGCATGGCCGCTTAAGTTCATAAACGTCTGCGGCTTTGCGAGCACCACGTCGTGCCCCGCGATCCGACCCACTCCGATCAAAGACTGCCCTTCCGGGCGCGTTATGCGGATCGCAAAACGATCCGCCAGACAATCCATCACCTGGAAACCAAGGTTATGCGGCGTCCAGGCATATTCGCGGCCGGGATTGCCCAGACCCACGATGATTCGCATCCGCGCGTCCCCATTTGCGGCGCCAGCCAAAATGCTGCCCTGGCACCAAACCACGGTGCGGCTTTACAGCGTAAACTGCTATTTCTCCTTCTCTTTTCCCTTCTTTTCGGTTTTCTCGGCCTTTTCGGGCTCTGCGCCCTCTTCGCCTTCCTCGACTTCTTTCTTGCCCTTCTTGATGACTTCCGGCTCGGCCGCAACCGCCTCGGTGGCTGCCACAGCTTCGGCGGGCGCCACTTCTTCTTCCTTCTTCAGGATCACCACGTGCGCCAGAACGCGCTGCGGGTCAGTGACCAGTTTCACTTTCTCCGGGTCAAATGGCAGATCCGCCGCGCGTAGCTGCTTGCCGATGGTCAAGCCACTCACATCGACTTTGAATTCTTCGGGAATATCACCGGGCAAGCATTCAAGTTCGACTTCGCGCGTGACCATTTCGAAAACGCCGCCTTGGAGCTTGACGCCTTCGGGTTCGCCGAAAACGTGCACCGGGACACGGACTCGCATCCGCACATCCATCGCGATGCGCAGCAAATCCACATGCAGCAATGCGCCACTGACAGGATCGACTTGCCAGTCCTTCACCATGGCTTTCTCTTCTTTATTATTGCCGACGACCTGCACGCTGAAAATCGTGTTGTGGCCCGTCTCTGAACGCAGAATGCGCGCGACTTGCCGCGCGTTGACGG
>DASRQP010000274.1:0-3564 GCA_035696585.1 Candidatus Acidiferrales bacterium
GGGGTTGTCAACAATCAAGGTGAGGAATTCCGCAAAGGTCTTATCCTTTGGAAATGAACACTCCCAGCCCATGGGAATATAACTCATGCCGAGACTGTTCACGAATTCCCGTTCGCTCTTGCGTTCGCCGCGCAGGTCGATGACGATTTTGACGCCCATGGCAGCGAGTTTACGCAAGCCCTCATGAGAGGCCTGAGCACCGCGATAGAGCGTCGGGGTTACCTCGGCGAAGTCGGGTAGAATCTTGCGAACCGACATATCGGGGCCCAGTTCCTGGTCCTGCTCCTGACCATCTTGCGCTGTGGGCACATCGAGGCTCCGCGACGGGACGCCCGCGACTTGGCGAACAGGCGATGCGGTCAACAAGATGGAAAGGGCGAAAATATAGAGAGACATCACGTTTGGTTCCGACGCAGCTCAAGATTGATCATTCGGCAGCCTCGAACATCGTTACTATCCCAGTTTTGGCTTCCGGTCAGGCCCGTTCCTCCTCGTTGCTATTTTAGCTCTGATCTCTAGGCCGAGGGCCCTCCAGAAGAGATTCAAACTGCAGCGTCTTCGTTGCGCGAGGAACCGACGGTGCTAATTAGATTAAATATGAGGAGGAGAAGTTGGAGGCGCGGGCGAGAATCGAACTCGCGTATAAAGGTTTTGCAGACCTCTCCCTTACCACTTGGGTACCGCGCCCGAGGAACGTGTTAAGTATAGCGAAACTTCCGCAAAGTCAGCCAGCGATTTGGGTGCGGCTGCACACTTTGCGGGGCCTCAACGGATTCTGAGCACATACGGCATCTGCGCACGCACCGGCTCAGCTTGCACCATGGACGACACCCGGCGCACAAGCGATTGAATCGAGCTGTAGTCGCTCTCCGGCGCCACCACCTGGCCCTGCGTGCGCTCGAGGAATAAATCGAAAAGTGTCTTTTCCTTCGGCAGCCGGACGATCTCCACGGAACTATTGACCGGAATGTGCGCCAACTCCTTTGCGACAGTGACCGCGCGATCGGTACCACCCAAATCGTCGACAAGGCCCAGGCCCTTGGCCTGCTCGCCGCTCCACACGCGCCCCTTCGCGATTTTCTGTACCGTGGCAATTGGCAACCCGCGGCCTTGGGCGACACCTTGCGTGAAGCTTGTATAAATGTCTCGAAGCATCCTTTGGACTACCAACTGCTGCGCCGGAGTGAAATCCTGTTGCGCCGAATACAATGTTGCATTGTCGCTCGTCGCTACATAGTCGGTGCTGAGTCCCAGGAGTTTATATAACCCGGAAATATTCATCTTCCCGCTCAGTACGCCGATCGATGCCGTGATTGTGCCCGGATCCGCGATGATTTTGTCAGCCGACATGGAAATCCAGTATCCGCCGGACGCTGCCACATCCGACATCGAGACGACCACAGGCTTCTTCTTGCGCGCCAGCTCCACTTCCCGCCGAATCACTTCGCTCGCCACCGCTGAACCGCCCGGCGAATCGACGCGAAGAACAATCGCCCGGATGCTCGAATCGTTGCGCGCTTCTCGTATCTCTGCCGCCACCGAATCGCCGCCCATGACGACCGTGCCGCCGGGAGTTATCTGCGAAGCACCGGATATAATTTCTCCCGACGCGTAGATGATCGCAATCCTGGGTCCGCTTCCATCGCTTAATCCCTGACGATATTGCCCGAATCCCACCGGGTTCCACTCGCCGGTCTTCTGACGGAAGAAATCCTGCACTTCATCCCAGTACGCCAAACGATCCACCAGCTTGTTTTGCATCGCGTCTTGCGGCAAGAAAGGTCCCTTTTGCACCAAGTCAGAAAAATGCGCGCGGTCCATGTGGCGTGCCGACGAAACTTCCGTCAGATATTCATCATAAAGGCTGGTGAGAAGCGATTCCACCTCTTCGCGATGCGCCGGAGTGAATTTTTTTTCCGTGTACTGGTTTGTCGCGGTCTTGAATTCCGCGATGTGATAAAAATCCGGAACGATCTTTAATTTATCGAGCGTGCCGCGCAGGAACGTCGCTTCGGCCATCATTCCGCGCACGCCGAGCGGATTCGACGGTCCAAGCCAGACCTGGTCGCAACCGGTGGCAACGTAGTATTCCGCGTTCTCTGCCCCGTCGTATCCCAAATAGCAGATGCTCGGCTTCCCGCTCGCATGGAATGCGAGAAGATGGGAATGAATCTCTTCCAGTTTTGCCCATCCGGTTTCGAGAGGCCCGATTCTCACAACCAGCCCCTCGATTCGGGGATCCGTGCGCGCGGAATCGATTGCATCGTTGATTTCGTGAAGCACAAGCGTTTGCGAGCCGAAGAAAACACTCGAAAGGTCCGCAGCCCGCTGCTCTTCGATAGATCCGTTCAAATCGAGAACAAGAACCGAATTCGACGAAATCGTCCCGCCGCTTGTGAACGCCCAGTGCGGAACAATCCAGATGAACAGCACCACGGCCGCAATAACCAGCAAGATCACCAGCGTTCGTCTTTGGCCCCACGTCATTTCTCTCTCCTTGTTCGCTCCGCTTCCTCTTCAGCCCTGCCGCCAAAATATCATCTGCCCCGTGAAAATGCTATTCGCGGCGCCTGTCCTTCGGTACAGGTGCCCCTGCGCTTAGTACAGTTGTATGGATAGAGCAATGCAGCCGACAAACAGCACCGCAAGCCAAGCCTGCGTTGTTACCATTTAGAGCGGTCGCAACAATGGCACGCAGGTCGGGCCCGCAGCTCGAAAAAGAATTCATCCGCGGAGGATAAGCTCTTGAACAAGCCACTGATGTCGCGCCTGATGGCGCTCAACAAAGAGCTGCTGTTGATCTTCTCGATTATCGCCTTCGCCGCGGTGATCAATTTCTTCGTGGCGGGAGAACGTCTGGTCCTGACGTTCTATAACCTCCCCACGCTTTTCGCGGCGTACTACTTCGGCCGGACGCGCGCTGTTCAAACTGCCGTCGCATCGATACTAATCGTCTCATGGCTTAACATCATGAACCCCGTCGCGCTGGCCTCCGGCCTGGGCGTCAGCATGCGCCATTTGATCGGCTGGTCCGACGTAGCCATCTGGGGCGGCTTCCTCATCGTAACCGCTTATGCCATGGGCACTCTTTACGAAGTGAAGGAAAAGGGCATGTCCGAGTTGCGCGAAACCTATTTCGGCGTGCTCCAAATCCTTTGTCAGGTCATCTCCAACGACAAGTACACGCAGAATCATTCGTTCCGCGTTTCAGTTTACGCCGCTCGCATGGCGGCCGAAATGGGCATGCCAGACGAACAAATTGAAGATGTCCGCGCCGCGGCGCTTCTCCACGATATCGGAAAACTAGAGGTCAGCCGTAACATCCTCTACAAATCGGCGCGTCTCTCGGAAGACGAAATTGTCGAGGTGCAGGCTCATTTACCGAGGGGCGTCGAGGCGCTTCGTCCCGTGGCCGTCGGCGGCACCTTGCGTCGCGTACTGCCAATCATTCTCGCCCATCACGATAAATTCGACGGCTCAGGCTATCATCCAACCAAGGGCGAAGATATTCCCATTGAAGCGCGCATCATCACGGTGGCCGATGTATACGACGCGCTCGTCAGC
>DASRQP010000275.1:0-6564 GCA_035696585.1 Candidatus Acidiferrales bacterium
ACTTTTTCTTGCTCCGCTGGCACTGGTACGAGTGGCTTGGAATTCTCGCCCCCCTCGCTCTGCTCTGGTGGTTCAGTCGGATTGCAAAGAGGAAGGGATGCCAGGTGTTCGAAACTCTAAGTCGCGCGCTTTTCTTCCTGGAAGTGATTTGCCTCGCGGGCGGCCTCCTTATTGCAATTGTTCCTGCCTTCCGGATTTTTGCAGCTTATCAACCGATGCGCGGCCTGCAGCTCGTCTATGTCTGCCTGATAATTTTTTCCGGCGGAATGCTCGGGGAATCCCTTCTGAAGAATAAACCACTGCGCTGGCTGCTGTTGTTCGTTCCCCTGTGCGCTGGGATGTGCTTCGCGCAGTTCCAGCTTTTTCCCGGCGGCCAGCATGTCGAATGGCCCGGCGGGGCTCCGAAAAATCCGTGGGTGCAGGCATTTGTCTGGATCCGCGCCAACACTCCAGAAAACGCCATCTTCGCTCTGGATCCAAATTACATGGCTCTTCCCGGGGAAGATCATCAAGGTTTCCGCGCCATCGCCGAACGCAGCCGCCTCGCCGACACCAATAAGGATTGGAGTGTCGCCGTACTTTATCCGTGGTTGCCGCTCGCTGACGATTGCCTTGCGCAGACGCGAGCCGCTAGCGGCTGGAAAAGTTTCGGCGCTAACGATTTTTCCCGCTTGGAGCAAACCTATGGAGTTACCTGGGTCGTCTTGCAGCAACCGAACCCGGCTGTCCCCAACTGTCCCTATCGAAATTCAGCGGTCGAGGTTTGCCGCCTCAATTAGACGCTACGCGGCGTCGGTTGGACCGCCAGTGCGTTAGGACTTGGCGTTCGACTGGATCAAATAGCGGCGTATCGCATCTTGCCACGGCGGGAGCAGCGCAAGACCTTCGCGTTTGAGGCGGGCATTTTCCAGTTGCGAGTTCGCCGGGCGCGGCGCAGGACGCTTTGTTTCTTCGCTCGTGATCGTATTCACCGGAACACTCGCGAAGCCCGCCTGCCTCAAAATCTCCCGCGTGTAGTCGATTCGCGTGGTGAAGCTCTGGTTCGTCAGATGATAAACCCCATGCGAACCATGCTCGAGAATTCGTTCGATGCCGAGTGCTGCGTCGAATGTGTACGTCGGCGCGAACCGTTGATCTTTCACGATCTGCAACGGCTGGCCCTTGCGCCCCAGTTCAACCACGAGCGATACGAAATTCTTGCGATAGGGGCCAAACACGCTGCACACGCGCACAATCCAAGAACGCTCCAAATTTTTCTGCACTTCTCTCTCGCCTTCGAGCTTGCTCCTTCCGTAGACACTGAGGGGTCGCGCCTCATCTTCCTCTATATACGGTTCACTCTTTTCGCCGTCGAAAACATAATCCGTGCTGATGTGCATCATCGGAATTCCCAGCCGCTTACAGGCGAGAGCGATATTCCGAGGACCTTCGGCGTTCACGCGAAATGCCAACTCGGGTTGGCTCTCGCAAGCGTCCACATCCGTGAAGGCCGCTGCGTTCACCACCGCGTCCGGTTGTGCCATCTCAATCGCGTGCGCAATCGCTTTGGCGTCGGTGATATCGGCTTCGCTGCGGCTCGCGACGAAAATTTCGTGACGCGGCGCGAGCACTTCCCGCAGCCCGCGCGCCAACATTCCCTCTTTGCCGGTGATGAATATTTTCAAGGAGATTTAGAGTTGGGCGAGAGTGGCTCGCCGCTTTACGTAGAATTTTTCGTAGTAGGCCTGATATTCGCCAGTCTTGGCTTCCTGCACCCAATCGGAATGACTGCGATACCAATCGACCGTGTGCTTCAACCCGGAGTCGAGCTCGACCTTTGATTCCCATCCCAATTCGCGTCGAATTTTCGAATCATCAAGGGCATAACGCCGGTCGTGTCCCGGCCGGTCCTGCACGAATTCAATCAATCCATCGGGAGCATTCAGCAGTTTCAGCAGATTGCGGACAATTCCGATATTCGGCACTGGACGCCCAGAGCCAATATTGTAAATCTCTCCGATCCGGCCCTTCTCCAGAACAGCGTCAAGTGCCCGGCAATGATCTTCAACGAAAATCCAATCGCGCTCGTTCAACCCATCGCCATAGACCGGCAGTTTCTTCCCGTCCATGGCATTGGAAATCATCAACGGGATCAGTTTTTCCGGAAACTGATACGGGCCGTAATTATTCGTGCACCGTGTGATCACGGCGGGAAATTTGTGCGTCTGGACATAACTGCGCACGAGTAAATCAGATGCGGCCTTGCTCGCGGCGTACGGGCTGTTCGGCGCGAGTTGCGACTGTTCCGTCGCCGATTCTTTCGGAGCCATGCTGCCGTAAACTTCATCCGTGCTGACGTGCAGGAAGCGGGGAATCTTCCGCTTCCGCGCCGCTTCGAGCATCACCAGAGTGCCTTCCACATTCGTGCGGATAAATTCGCGCGCCGCGGCGATGCTGCGATCCACGTGACTCTCAGCGGCAAAATGGGCGATGGCATCGAACGGCTCTTCGCACAATTGCTCCACGGCTTCGGCATCGCAAATATCACCGCGCACAAATCTATAATTTGGCTGCGCATCAATATCGGCCAGATTTTGGAGATTGCCAGCGTAGGTGAGCTTATCGAAATTGACGATTTCAGCGCTGGGATGCACGCTGAGAAAGTAGCGGATGAAATTCGAACCGATAAAGCCTGCACCACCCGTAACCAGAAGTTTCATTCTTCGCTTCCAGACGATTTGCCCTGGGTGGAATTCCCATCCCTGCTGATTTTAATGAAGTGACTTCTCCAGTGCGTCGAGCTGCTTGCGCGCGTCTTTTCGCCCCGAATCCAGCTGCAATGCCGCGCGATACTGCTCGGCGGCTTCCATCTTGTTGCCTTCCCTTTCATACAAACGACCCAGCCAGTAACGCGCGGCCGCATGTGACGGCCAATCGGTACGTTGCGGTGAACTGGCGAGATACGACTTCAAGTCTTCTTCCGCAACCGTTAGATTCGTTCCGCTCAATACATGCGCTTGGCCGCGATAGAAAGCCAGACGCGGGTCTTTTCCGTTGACCTGCGCAGCCGCATCGACGATTCGTTCCACTTCGCCGCCATTGTTTTGTCCAGCGTAATAATCGGCGATCTCCAGATACGGCCCGACCTTTTGAGGTTTCATCTCGAGCGCCGCATTGTACTCGGAGATCGCTTGGTCGCTCTTCCCAACATGATTCAGGTAATCGGCGCGAGCAAGATGCCCGATCAACGGATCCAGCTTGCTAATCTCATTCACCTGCGTAAGTGCATCTTCATTGCTGCCGCCAACAATCCATGGCGCGTCGAGCAGATACTCTTCCAAGTCGCGTCGCGCCTCGACGTTCGAACCGTCGGACTGCACGGCAGCCAGAAACTCTTTCTTCACGCGCCGCGCCAGCAAGAAACTGCGATCACGATCCGCCTTTCCCCCATACGCGCGCCCCAGCCATTCGTGGTACACAGATGAATTGGGAGTAAGCTGCAGTGCTTTTCCAAACTCGTTGATGGCGTTGTCGTAGTCGCTCACCTCGACATAACAGCGCCCCAGCCAGTAATGCGCGGTCGCGTCAGAGGGATTCTGCGAGATCAAAGCGCGCAGCGTGTTCATCGCCATGCTGTAATTCCCTGCCTCGAATTGCCCCGCAATAGCGCCTAAGCCGTCCCCCGAAGCTGGACGAACCGCAGGCAAGAGTAAAATCAAAGAAACTGCAATGGACCCTAAAAGCCGCTTCATTACTCTTTTGCCTCCGCGGGATGTATGTTCATTCCGTCTCGCAACGTAATGTCGTTTGAAAGCGCGACGCGGTCGCCACTCTTCAAACCCGAAACCACTTCAAACTCCGTCGGATTTGCAATGCCGACTTCCACATTTCGGCGGTGCAAGGTGTCGTTCTCTACCACCAGCACGAAACGCTGCGGGCCGTCTGTGTGCACTGCTCCCCGCGGCACCACCAGCACGTTCTGCCGACGGCTTACCTCGATCTTTACGTCCACGTTGATGTTGGGTATCAACTCCAAATTATTATTCGCCGCGGAACAAAGCACTTCGCCGACGCTGCGCAATTGCAAGGTTGTTACCTGCTTTGGTACCGTCTCGGTTCGTCCGCTCCAGACGTGCCCTGGCAGCGCATCCCACGTAATATCGACCGGCTGGTTCGGCGCGAGCACTCCCAAGTCCGGCTCATCGACAAATGCGCGCACCCGCACATAATGCAGGTCGGCCATCTCCGCGAGCACTTGTCCCACCTGCACGTAATCACCCGAATGCACAGGCAACGAATAGAGCGTCCCGTTAAGCGGTGCAATCACGGTGGCGGAGTCGACATCATGTTTGAGCGTGGCGATCAGATCGTGGTCGCGCTGGACGGTCAACTCGGCGCTTTGCGCGCTCACGCTCGCTTGCGCGGTCAGAGCCGCCTTCCTCTGCTCAAGCGTCTCGACAGTTACTTGCGCTTGCGCCACCTTACTTGCGTTCTGATCCAGTTCGTCTTGCGTCGCAGCCTTCTCGGCGACAAGTTGTGTCAGCGACTTCTGTGTTTTCTGCAAGTCCGCCAAGGCTATTTGCGCTTTCCGTAGATCACCATCGATTTGCGTCAATTGATCGGCCGGCCCGCCCGCCTTCGCGGCACGGAATTGCTCCTGAGCCACAAGGAGTTCAGCGCGCGTGTTGGCCAGCTGGGCCTTCGCATTGTCCGCATTCAGCACAAGAATTACCTCACCCTTGTGAACCGCCTGACCCTCCGTAGCTGACACCTTGTCGACGAAGGTCACAAACTGCGCGCGCGCAACCGCTGGCTCTATCGGCTCGACTTTCCCGTTACTGGCAATCGATGCGGAGAGATTCTCGCGCCTTACTTGCGCGACCTGAACTTCAGGAGCTTGGTCCCGGTTGGCAAGCACCAAGACAAGGGCCACCACTACGATAACGCCGATCAGCCATCCGACCCATCGTCTTCGTGGTCCAGGTGCTCGTTCTGACACCAATAGAGGAATCCCCCAGAATTCGTCGAATTGTAGCAGACGGCTCCATCACTTGCCTACGCCATGACATTCCACGGCGATAAAGCGCCACTAGCGGGGATGCTATACTCATGTTCGGGGATGCCAGTCGTCTACGTCATCGGCGAAGACTGGACGCTCCGCGCTGGCGTTCGCGCCGAGTTGCGCGAACTCGGCATTGAAGCGCTGGGAATGGAGACCGCCGCGGACGCGGGCACCGCACTCGCCGCCGGCCAGTCACCCTCTGCAATTGTCCTCGACGCGAACTCAAAGGCCGCTTCGGATCCAGCTATCCAAAAGCTCGTTGGACGCGTTCCCGCCGTAATCGTCGCATCCCGTACTTCGACCGTCGACCTTGCCTCGGCGGCAAAAACTCTGTTCCGGCCGGTACAAATTCGCGAAATCGTCGCAGCCGTTCTCGAACTGCTCAAGGGCCAGATAGCCGACCTCCGAATCGCACCTAGTTCTGCCAGTAATAGAACCCCCTGTTTGCACTACGTTCTCATGCGAATTTAACAAACTTCCACTTGCACTCTATGAAATTCGGCGTATCGTGCTGCGAGCGATTGCCCCTTAAGCCGGATTCAAACAAAGGAGAAGCGAATGAAAATCCTGGCCCGATTTATTGGTGTATTTACCGCCCTTGCCTCACTGATCGGGGGTGTTCAGGCTAGCCATGCACAGGTCTTGACCAATGGCACTTCCAATGCAGCGGGTTATGTCCGCGTGCAACCGATCAACGTTCAAGCCGTCACACCCTTCACGCCCGGCACTGTTTTAGTAATGCCGCCGGACGGCGTCTCGCCATTTGCCGTCGGAACTTCTGCCAATGCGGGACCAGGCAGCTCCTCCTCGTCCAATGCCGCCTCGACCAACGCTCAGGCCAATGGGGGGAATATCACCGGTTTGGTGACCATCCCTACATTTACCGGGGCGTTTGCCGCGCAAGCCGGACCGAGCCTCGGCAATGTCTTTCCGTTCGTCATAATGGGAAATGACCCGCTGACAGGCGGCACGACAAACATTCCTACGAAAATCACCGAGGTTTCGCTGCAACTGCTCAATGCCGACGGAAGCATCTTCACAACAGTTCCGTTCGCACCGTTCGAGGACGCCACAACCGATTCTCCGAACTTCGCGAACGCCATGTACAATTCCTCCGGCCCCCGTACTCAATTTGCTGATGCAATCCAGCGCGCCGAGTTCTTTAACACGGCGAAGTCGAATTGGCACACCGATCTACAACCGACTATCGTGAACCGCGTCACGATTACCGTCCCGAGATTTGTGAACGTCCAGCTTTCCAACGGAACGATTATCCAGGCTCGCTCGTACTTCACAGGCACGGCTTCAGACGGCTCCACGTTCGTGCTGATGCTGAACCTGCTGTTCAACTTCTTCTACGACAATGCGGTTGTGAATGATATCAACGCGAATAATTTCACCACCGATGCCGTCAACGTCGACATGTTCCCCAACACGTTTCTTTTCTCTCTCAATGTGAACAATCCAAACACACCCGGGGGTTGCTGCGTCCTCGGTTTCCACACATACTTTTTTGAAGGCGG
>DASRQP010000276.1:0-1868 GCA_035696585.1 Candidatus Acidiferrales bacterium
TCTATCATCTCGATCGCGCGAAAGAATCCATTCGCAAAAATGATTTCGCTGTGCTCGTCGAAGGCTACATGGACACCATCGCCGTCGCGCGCGCTGGAATCACCAATGTGGTCGCCAGTTGCGGCACCAGTCTTGCCGAAGGCCAAATGAAACTGCTCAGCCGTTTTTCGCGTCACGTGGTCGTGAATTACGATCCGGACACCGCGGGCCAGGCCGCCACCGAGCGTTCCCTCACGCTCCTGCTCGAAAAGGAATTCGACGCGCGCGTTCTCGCGCTTCCTGCCGGCGCTGATCCTGACAAGTTTATTAAGCAAGAAGGCGCGGAAAGTTATGCGAAGCGCCTCCGCGAAGCGCCGCCCTACCTCGATTATCTGATTGGCCGCGCGCGCCAAATGGACCGTTCCACCGCCGAAGGCAAACTCGCCGCCGTGAATTTCCTGATGCCATACGCGCAGCGCGTTCCGAATCGCCTGCTGCGCTCCGAACTTGCCTCGAAAATCGCTTCCGAGTTGCGCGTCGAGGAACCTGTTTTGCGCGAAGCTCTTCGTCGTGCCATTGCCGAGCGTCGCAGCGAAGTGAAGCCGAAAGCCGAATTGATGACGCCCGCCGTACGCCCCGCCGAGCGCCGTCTGATGCAGATGCTCGTCGAAGCCGAAGGCTTTCGCGAAAATCTCGCGCGGAGCATCACCGAAGGCTCGTATCACAAAGGGCTAGAGACGGAGAAGATTTTCGACGCGCTCATCGAAGCCGTGCGTTCCGGCGCGCGTCCCGAGCCCGCCGCCTTGGCCGAATCGCTCTCCGAAAACGACCGCCGCCTCCTCTTTGAAATCCTCTTCGAATCCGCTCCCGAAGGCACTTGGGAAGAAGCCGAAAGCTGCCTCAGCGCGCTCAAAAAGCGCCAACTCGAGCACGAAATCGCGGAACTCCAGACGCGCCTCGCCGCTCAGCCAAGCCCCACCGAGCGCCGCGAAATCTTCACCCGCGCCCAACAAGTGCGCAAGTTGCTCGGAGAATTGCAGTAGTCGGTAGTGGGTCAGTTTTGGAGTTGCCCGTCACTCGGGCACAATCGCCAGGAATGCACACAAGTTCCGCATGTTCATGCGAAGTTTTTCAAAGGAAGGTTTCTCGCTTACCTGCGCGTTGGCCTATTCGTATCTCAGCGCTTCCATCGGCTCAATCTTCATCGCGCGCCGCGCGGGAAAATAGCACGCCGCGAATGCCACAAAGAAAAACAATACTGCTGCGCCCGCGAACGAAAACAAATCTGTTGCCCCGATTCCATAAAGCAGGCTCGCCAGGCTTTTCGCAAATCCATAACTTGCGAAAAGACCCGCCGCAATGCCCACCCCGGCCAGCAGAATACCCTCGCCCAACACGAGCCGCATCACGTCCGCGCGCTGCGCGCCCAGCGCCATGCGTATTCCAATTTCATGCGTTCTCTGCGACGTGTAATACGAAATGAGCCCGTAAATCCCCACTAGCGCGAGCAAGAGCGCGAGGCCCGCAAACGCCGTCAGCAATTGCGTGGCGAACCGAGGCATTGCGATCTCCTCAGAAATCAACTCCTCGCCTGTCCTCACGTTCCCTACAAACGTCTGCCCGGGAACCATCTGCAAAGCGGCGTCGCGCAGCCCCGCCGCGATTCCTTTCGGCATTCCCGCCGTCCGCACCACCGCCGTAAAGTTCCCCAACTGCACTTGTGAGTAGTCTAAGAAAACCGTCGGCTCCGGCGTATCGCCACTCCCGAATCGTTTTGGCTCGCGCACCACTCCCACAATCGTGTAATCGATATCTTCCATCGTGAATCGGTTATATGGCTTGACCTTAAGTCCAATTGGATCGCTATCGCGCCAGTAGCTTTTCGCCAT
>DASRQP010000277.1:0-4675 GCA_035696585.1 Candidatus Acidiferrales bacterium
GCCCCAGGATATTTGCCGCGGTAGCCGCGGCATTGCTAAAGAGCACAAGCCTACCGAGAATGACCACTTGGCCGGACGCCGTCGCCGTGCCTTCAAGCGCTTCAAAGACCCCGGCCAGCCTGCCTCTAAAACGCGGAGACGTTTCTGCAATGCTCATCGCCACCTCATTTCCTCCGAAGTCGCGTCACGCGTTCCGTCGTGATGCCTAAACGCACCCTAAATTACGGCGCCGCGCGTTCCCCAAAGGCCGCCTTCACGTGCGGTTTGAACAGGTACATCAAAATCCACGCGTCGATGGCGATCAGGATCAACTCCCACACGATGATCCCCACGTGCATTCCCGGCAATGCCCGCACGATGCCCATGACTTCAAACACAATGCCGAGCAAGATGAGCAGAATTGTCAGGAGCCGCGCCCAGCCGAGCAGTTTCAATAGGCCTATTCCATTCACCAGACACAACGCCGCCAAAACCAAACACGCTATCCCCGCAAACGCGCCCATCGCCGCCAGCGGACCACCCATGTTGCCGCCTCGCCCAGCCATTGCTGCTAGTCCCGCCGACGAACCTACAAGGAACATCCCCGCTGCCGCCAACAGATATAGACACGCAGCGAGGAAACTCAGCACCGCAAGAATCGTCACGCCCGTGGGACGCGCCATATCTCACCTCCGTGAGGATGCGTTCCGCAAATTAAATTCAATTGTTCTCTGAAAGTTTTGAATCAGGGCCGCAAACTGCGCACAAATTACATTTGCGCGTGCGGATAAGCAAGCGAATTCCGTATCTTACGAAGTCAACGCCGCTTTCTTTTTCTCCCGCGCCCCGCGCCAGTAAAGCGCAAGCCCGACGAGCACTGTGCCGACCGTGCCACCAATCACTTTCGCCAGAAAACTGAATTTGTCGGTCGCTTCACCCGGCGGAATAAACGACAACGCGATGCCCAGCGCCGTAATCGAAAATCCCAGCCCACCCGCGATCCACGCGCCTATGATGCCGCCTGGAATCAGCACCACGTGCTCGTTGCTGCGCCGGTCTTTGCGATACGCCAGCTTGATGACCGCCGCGTACATGTATAAAAACGGGATGAAATACAGAATCACCGCCGCGTCCACCACCACCTGATACGCCGTCGCCGCCGTCGCCTGAATCTGCGCCAAAAGCAAAATAATGCACGACAGCACCGCCTGCACGATGATGGAGATATACGGCGTGCGCCAGCGCGGATGAATTTTGCCGAATGCCTTCGGTAAGTAACGGTCGATCCCGACCACGAACGGCACGCGCGCAATTCCCGCCACAGTCGAGCCAACGCCGCCGGCATTTCCCACCGTAACCAGCAGCGCCGCTATCACGCCAACGAAGCCGATTTTCAAAATCGTCGAGCCCGAAGTCAGCGCCTGAAACACGCCGCTCAGCGGATTCACTTGCTGCGCCGGAATCAGCACCAGCACCGCAATCGTCCCCACGATGTAAATGAACGCCACCGCCGCGCCCGCGCCCCACACTGCCCGGGGCAAAGTCTTGCGCGGATTGCGCACCTCTTCGCTCATCGCCGAGACCGGCTCAAATCCGGCGAACGCGAAAACCATCTGCGGCCAGAAATTCACGGTAGCCTGATTCCACACCGGCATCATATTTTTCAGCGTGAAATGCGTCGCCGAACCGTGTGTCACCCAAATCCAGATGGCGATGCCAATCAATATAAGCATGGGCGTATATGTCCCCACGCCGCCCGCGTTCTGCAGCCATTTCCCGATGTTCAATCCAATGATGTTCAGAAAAACCGCGACAAACAGCAGCACGAACGAGCCCATCACCAAATACTCGCGATTCGTCGCCAGCGCCGTGTGTCCCGCGCCGCCAACGTATGCGCTCATGGACGCGCTCGCCAGCAGCAGCCCCGGAAAATAAAACACCGTGTAAATCCAGTACGTCCATCCGGCCAGGAATCCGTGAAAATCGCCGAACGCTTCCTTCGACCAGACGTACAGCCCGCCCTCGTCGGGAAAGCGCGAGGAGAGTTCGTTGATCACAAATGCGCTGGGAATGAAAAACAGCACTGCCGCGATAATCCACAGGCTGATCGACGACGTGCCGTTGTACCCCGCGGCCGCCAGCCATCGCGGACCCAGCACCGTAGCGATATTGAACAGCAGCACGTCCCAAAATCCCAGGACGCGCCTCAACTGCTTTTTGGGATCCGCTGTCGCGCCGGCACTCATCAATCGTCGCTCGATGCCGTGACGTCCAATGCGGGGATTAATTCATCTTGCAAGCGGAAATTCCGAAGGAATGGCTCCTCCGACTCTTCAAACTCCGCCCACGTGCCGAAAAATCCCACGCCCGCGTCGTGAAGAAAAATTACGCGGTCGGCCAGTCGCCGCGCCAGGTGCGTATCATGCGTCACCACAATCGACGTCTTGTGAAATGTTTCCTTGAGCTTCAGAATCAGCTCGCCCGTATGCGCCGCCATGATCGGATCCACCATCGTCGTCGGTTCGTCATAGAGAATCGCGTCCGGATCCTGCGCCAGCGCCCGCGCAATCGCCACCGCGCGCTTCGTGCCCGTGCTCAGTTCGGACGGCACTCGGTCGGCGAATTGCTCGACTTCCAGCATTTCGAGCAACTCGCTCACACGCGCATCCACCGCATCTCTGTCCGCGTTGCCCAGTGACACCATGGGGAATGCGACATTGTCCGCCACTGTCAGCGAATCGAACAGCGCGCCGGATTGAAAGACCATCGTCACGCGCCGCCGCACCAGAGCAAGCTGCGCCTCGCTAAAATTCGTAACGTCCTCGCCGCCCACAATAATGCGGCCCGCATCGGCCTTCAGAAATCCTAAAATCAATTTCAACGAGACGGATTTGCCCACGCCGCTGCGTCCCAAAATCACGGCCGTCTCTCCGCGATCCATGTAAAAACTCACGTCGCGCAGCACCACTTGCTCGTCGAACGCTTTCGAGACGCCTTGGAATTCGATGTAATGTTCGCTCACGATGCCGCTTTCTCTCCCAAGCTCTCGCGCGCCTCGTCGTAGTCCTCCGGCGTGTTCACATTCTTGAACAGGCGGCCGCAGGGGTCAAAGGCTTTCCATTCCACGGGTGCGATGCTTGCCAAAGTCAGAGTCGCCAGCCCGTCCGTAATTTTTCGCACGCCGCGCTCGAGGGCCTCCGCAATCGCGCGCCGCGCGCTTTTTCGATACATCGCGCAGAGCGGTTCGAATCCGCGCTCGTTCAGCGGCATCACCACGTCAGCGGACGATCCAACCGTTTGCGCGACCAGGAATTCCAGCCATTCCCGCGTCAGAAATGGGAGATCGCATCCCACGATCAGATTCCATTCGCACGTTGCGATGCGCAGTGCCGTGGAAATGCCGCCAAGCGGTCCAAGATTTTCGCCATCGTCGGGAACCACACGAATTCCAAGATGCGCGTAAACATCCGGCGGCCCGATGATTACCGGAGGAATACGCGGTCCGCTCGCGAATTCCAGCAAGCGCGCGGCATGCACCGCAAGCGGCTCCCCTCCAAACGCCAGCAATCCTTTCGCCCGCCCCATGCGCGAGCTTCGTCCCCCTGCCAAAATAAACCCGCCGATCGGTTCGCGATTCGCCATTCCTTATTTTCCCGGGCGCTCGATGCCCAGTTCGCGCAATTTTTCCTGCAAGCTTTGCCTGTGCAGCCCCACCGATGCGGCAGTTCGCGAAACGTTCCAATGATGCTCGCCGAGTTTTCGCTTCAGAAACGCCACTTCGAATTTCTTCTTCGCTTCGCGAAAATCAATTTCGCCAAGAATTTCGTCGGACGCTCCAGCGCCGTGCCGCACCTGCGAGTTGCCGCCGCGACGAATTTCCTCCGGCAAATCTTCGAGCCCAATCGTTTCGCCCGCACACAGCACCAGACTGCGTTCCAGCGCGTTTTTCAACTCGCGCACATTCCCCGGCCAATCGTAATGCAAAAGCGCCGCCGCCGCTTCCTGCGAAATCCGCGCCGCGCGATTGTGACGCGCTCCGAGCTGTTCGAGAAACGCTCCCGCGAGCAGCGGAACATCTTCCTTGCGCGCGCGCAGTGAAGGCAATTCCAGCGTCACCACGCGGAGACGATAATACAAATCCTCGCGAAACCGTCCCGCGCCGATCTCCTCCGCAAGGTTACGATGCGTCGCACTGATCACTCGGACGTCCACATCAATCGAATGCGTTCCGCCCAGTCGCTCAATTTTGCGGCTTTCCAGCGCGCGCAACACTTTTGCCTGCGTCACGGGATTCATGTCCCCGATTTCGTCCAGAAAAAGCGTGCCGCCCGACGCCAGCTCGAATTTCCCTTTCTTGGTTTGCGCCGCGCCGGTGAACGCGCCTTTCTCGTACCCGAAAAGTTCCGACTCGATCAGATTCTCCGGCAGCGCCGCGCAATTCACGGCGACAAACGCCTTCCCCGCCCGCGGCGAGCGGTCGTGAATTTCCTGCGCCAGCAAATCTTTTCCCGTGCCGCTCTCGCCGCAAATCAACACGGTCGTATCCGTCGCGGCCACGCGTTCGGCGAGTTCGTACACGCGCCGCATCAGCGCCGATGCGCCGCGCATCCTTCCAAATTCACCTTCCGCAATAAGCTGCCGCCGCAGTCGCGTGTTATCCGCTTCCAATTCCACGATGCGCAGCAAATTCGCCACG
>DASRQP010000278.1:0-6813 GCA_035696585.1 Candidatus Acidiferrales bacterium
AGAAATCCACAGGACGGCTTGACGCTTTCGGCCAAGGGTAGTAAAAGCGCTAAATCTTTCGGGGGTGGGGAAACTGATGACACACAAAATTGGCCGTTCGATCTTCCTGCTGCTGATTCTCTCGGCGTGCTTGCCATTGGCAACGAAGGCGCAGCAGACCCTGGGCTCGATCAATGGAACCGTGACCGATCCGTCGAATGCGGTCGTTCTGAAAGCCGCGGTGCAGGTGAAAAACCTGGCCACCGGACTGACGGTCGACGCCACCACACAGAATGACGGCTCGTACAACGTCGCGAATTTGCCGATCGGCACTTACAGCGTGACGATCTCGAAGCAAGGCTTCAAGACCGAAGTGCACTCCGACATCCTTGTCCGCGGGAACTTGACGACCACAGTGAACGCAACGCTCCAGCCCGGCGAGGTCAGCTCGACCGTCACAGTCACGGGCACGCCGCTGATGAACCAGACCGACACCACGAATGGCTACACCCTCGGCACGGAAGTAATTGAAAACACCCCCCTCGGAACCGGCAGCTTCACGCAACTCGCAATTCTAGCGCCGGGAGTCAACGCAGATTTGCTGAGCGGCTCAGGCACCAACGCGGGACTCGGTAACCAAGAGATCTGGGCAAACGGCCAACGGGATACGAGCAACAGCTTCTCTTTCAATTCAGTGAATGCGAACAATCTCTTCAACGGAAAGTCTTCGAGTTCGGTGAGCGAGAGCCGCTTCGTCCTAAATACGAACGAAAATTTCCTGCCAGGAGGCCAGATCCAGACTAACGCGTCTGTATATGACGCCATTGGTCAGGGGCTGCCGACTCCGCCGCCCGAAACGATCGAGGAATTGCACGTAAATACGTCTATGTACGATGCATCTCAAGGTGCGAATAGTGGAGCGCATATTGAGCTCACCACGAAGTCAGGCACAAACGACCTGCACGGCCAAGCGTATGAATATCATCAGACAGCCGGATGGAATGCGAATAATTTCTTCTTGAACGCGGCGGGTATTGCCCGCCCGTCGCTTCACCGCAACACGTTTGGCGGATTAATTGGCGGGCCGATCGTTCGTAACAAGCTTTTCTTTTTTGGATCTTATCAGGGGCAGCGCGTAACGGATGGTTTCAACGGCTCAACCGATGTGGTTACCGTGCCGGATGGACTTACGAATCAGCGCGATCAGGCGACATTGGAGGCGCTTGCTGGTGTTGCGCCGGGCAGCAGCGACAAAGTGGCTCTGGCTATTTTGCAAGCCAAGACTGCGAGCGGGCAATTCATTGTGCCATCGCAGAACATCTTCGGCGCCCAAATCGGAGTGCTGGGCGGAAATGCCTTGGAGCAAGGAGCGCCGAGCACATTTCGCGCCGATCAATTGAACGGAAACGTGGACTACGACCTAAGCCCCAAAGATCGGCTCTCCGGGAAATATTATTACCAACGAAATCCTTCGACGAGCCCTTTTGCTGTCAGCCAGACTCTGGGGTTCCCACAAAACTTGAGCGCGGGGAGCCAAGTTTTGTCGCTCGACAACACCACGTCATTGACGCCAAATACATCCTGGGAGCAAAGAATTGGCTTTATACGTGAGGTCGCATTTGCGAATACCGGGCAGGTCCTAACGCCCGGAGGCACCGGACTCAACCTCTTCGGAAGCACCTTCTTTCCAGGGTTCACCATCGCCAACATCGAGGGAGGAGCTAACTCGAACGGAAACGACCTGAGGATTGGGCCGGCGAACAATTTCGCGAACGCCGGCGTATTTCAGAATCAGTTTGAAGGAGCCTCGAACTACAACTGGATCGCGGGCCGGCATAGCCTTTCTTTCGGCGTCACTTTTGACTACGGGCAACTGAACATCGTTAACCGGGAAAACCAAGTGGCTACGTTTAACTTTGCGGCCACCAGAGGCGGCAACAGTAGTTTCGGGAATTTCCTAACCGGGACGCTGGATGGAAGCCGGAATAGCGGCCGCCTGCTGGATGGAGAGACAAACCGCTACTACCGCTCCAAGCAACTTGGCTTGTATGCCCAGGATGACTTCAAGTTAAAACCAAATCTGACGGTAGATCTAGGACTGCGATGGGATTGGGATGGACCGCTTTCGGAGAAGAACGGCCTGCTGACTAATTTCTACCCTCAAAACTACTCCTACGATCTGGGCACCGACACCATCAACAACATCGGGCTGGTCATTGCCGGAAACAATAAACAGTTCTGTGGCACAAAGTCGAGCCTGTGTGTGAGTGACTCGACCCTTACGGGTAGGCAGTGGGGTTTGGCACCGCGCCTCGGTGTCGCCTGGAGTCCATCGGCTCTCAAAAACGTCGTTGTGCGCGCCGGTTTTGGACTCTACTTCGACCGCGGGGAGTTTTTCAGCGAACTCTCGCCCAGCGCAGGATTGGGCATCAGCGGCCCGTTCGGAGTCACCACCGAAGAACCCTTCACAGTTCCGGTGACGACAAGCTGCACCGGACCGGGGTGCTTGACCGGCAGTCCTTTCGGCGCTACGGCGCCGCCTCCGCCGCCAAGCAATCTGACAGGAGTTGCTGCTTTGATCCACAATCAATCCGAACTCAGCGGATGTGCCGAGCCGGTGACACCGACCTGCACGCCGACGGGATTTGCGAATTTCGCGTTTCTGTTTGGTGGCTACGACCCGAAAAACACATTGCCGTACTCAGAAAACTGGAGTCTGGACTTGCAATGGCAGCCATACAACAGCTTGGTGACGACGATCTCATATACAGGGAACCACGGTCTCCACGAAGTGCTTCCGATTCCGTTCAATGAACCGGCTATAGCTACGCCGACGAATCCCGTTAACGGACAAACCGCTACTTACGGCATGGAAGCGGCCGATTCAAGTGCCGCATGTCCCACCGAGAATAAAGCGAACTTCTTCACCCCATGTCCGCTTCAGGCCGAGCAGGTGCAGACCAGTATTGGCGAATTTGCGTTCTCCGACGGGAACACGGCGCTCCGAGTACCTTTCATCGGTTACAACCCCAACTCTGACTTCAACAAGGCTGAGGGTATTTCTCATTACAATGCGCTGGCGCTAAGCGTGAACAAACGTATGAGTCATGGCTTGCAAGTCAATGCTTCCTATACGTGGTCCCACAGCTTGGACGAAGGCAGTGGTTTGCAGCTTTTCTACAACGGGAATGACCCTCTCAATCCACGGTCAGCATACGGAAACTCCGGTTACGACCGCACGCACGTATTCGTGCTCAGTTACGTATATCAGATACCCACGGTCGCCCGATTTACGGGAATCAGGGATGCCGTGGTGAACGGCTGGGGTATTGGCGGGATTACCGTGCTGGAAAGCGGACAGCCCTTCAGCGTGACCGATTTCTCGGGGTCGGTGGGCAACATCTTTTTCAGCGCCGACGACTTTATTACAAACCCGATCCTGCCTATCGCTTCGGGAAAGACGGTCTCACAGGTACAGCTGCAAAGCACGCATGGCGTCAACCCAGCTAACCCGTATTTCGACGCCACCGCATTCACGATTCCGCTCTTGAATCCAGGTCAAAGCGGTGTGCCTCAATGCGGGCCGGCGGTGAACCCCAATACCGGTGCACCCGATGGGCAGACTGTATGCGACAATCTCGAAACCGGATTTGGCAATACAGGCCGCAATATTTTCCGGGGCCCTTTCCAGAGCCGGTTCGACTTCAGCGTCTTTAAGAATTTCAAGCTGACTGAACGTTTCCATCTGCGGTACGACGCCCAGTTTTTTAATTTGTTCAACCATCCCAGTTTCGACGCCCCGAGCAACAATGTGAGCTTGAATAACTGCTTTAGCCCAATGCCGTGCTACCAAAATCCTCCCGCATCGAGCCAGGGCATCGGATTGATTCAGGGCACTCTGGGCAGCCCGCGGTTCATACAGATGGCGCTGCATTTGACGTTCTGAAGTATCGCAACTGAGGCGGAGATTTCGCGCCTCAAAACGACAAGGGCTCCTGCGATGCTCGTCGCAGGGGCCCTTTTTATTTTGCAGGCCAGATAGCGAGAAAACGGCGCGGGACTATTCCACGTTGAGCGCGGGCCGCAGCAGTGCAATCGCGAAATGCGCGAGGTGCGGCGCGTCCTCGTCGAGTTGCAGCCAGCGAACCACGCAATGCTTGCCGAGATACGCGGTGACTTGCGTGTCGTTGATCGAAAGGTGCTCCGCCATCTGCGCACGCAGTGAAGCCTTTCCCTCGGTGCGCGCGCCGCGTCCGGCGCGTCCGGCGCGCGCGAGCTGGCTGGTGCCGATGCGCAGCGTCTGGCACGCCTCCACATAATAATTCGTCATCAAATCGGAATCGGAGAGCAGAAAAACTCCAGGTCCCGCCGGCGCGTCTTCCAATTCATCCACTCGATGGAGCGGCGCGGAAATCAAGCGCCGGAGCATGGATTCGAGTTGCGCGAATCGTGACGCCAGCGCGGGATCTCCTGCGCGAATATACGTGGAGCGTTCGACGAGCGGGCCGGTAGGCTCGGAAACGAATCTTGCGATTGCGGGTTCGGGCCGTGCCTCGATCTCGGACGCCGGGCGGCTTGGCGTCGCGAAAACAGATTCGGCCAAATGTGGCGTGCCTTGCGTACGCGGCATCGTCGGGCGTAACTCTGACGGTTTCGCGGCCCCCGCAACAGTCCCCGGCGTTGCTGCAGCACCGTGCCGCTTGTGTCGTCGTCCGCCGCGGCGTCCACGACGACGGCCGTGACGTTCGCCCGGACGCGCAGGCGTAGCGCCTTCCTTCGTAACTGGCGCGGAAATTTCTGCCGCCATTTCTGAATCAGCAGAGCTGCCAAGCTCACCAGCGTCCTCGGCATCAGCACTCAATTCGCTTTCAGCAGGCGGTGCAATATTTCCGGAAATTTCGATTTCCTCTGCAACAGAAGCAGCATCGGGAGTGGACGCCGCCGGTAAACTGCTCACGGCTTCCGGCACAGGCGCGCCGAGTCGAGTGAGCGCTTCGGCGGCCTTCAGCCGCCAATCGGCGCGGCGGAAACGTTCCGCGGATACCGTGTACCAGCGGATTGCCTCGTCGGTTCGCCCGGCCTTCTCTTCGAACGTCGCCGCTTCGAACGCGACCATCGCGTCGCGCGTCTTCTGAAATAATTCCGTCAGCTTCGCCAGCGGGTCAGCGCTTGTGCGCGCCCGGCGAATGCGTCCCTGAATCTGCCGCCAGTTTGCCATGGCTCGGATTGTATCAACGCTTGTGCGGCCATGCCAGCGCGCTTCAGAGAAATGCGCAGCGAGCAACGTTTGCTCCCGTCGCCCAAATTTCAGGCATGATAAGCGCTTGCAGGAGCGCATGACATGACAACGCCCGAGCCGCTGCAGACCCGACGGCTGGTGGAACACGCGCGCTCAATCGGATTTGAATTGTGCGGCGTCGCACCCGCTAAAGAATTCGAAGAGCTGCGGCGTTTGCCGGAATGGCTCGAACGCGGCTACGCAGGCGAAATGCGCTATTTGCACGATGCGCGGCGCGCCAGCGCGGAGAACGTGCTGCCGGGGACGCGCTCGGTGATCGTCTGCGCGCTGAATTACAACGCAGCCTTCCCGTATTCAACGGCCGCCGATGCGATTGCGGCGACGCTTGATGAAATTGAGAAAATCGATGAAGCTGACGCTGGCAAGCCGCGCGGCTGGATTTCGCGTTATGCGTGGGGCGACGATTATCACGATGTGATGAAAAGCAAACTCGAGGAACTGCTCGCGTGGATGCGCGCGGAATTCGGCGATGCATTTCAAGCGCGCTCGTACGTCGACACAGGGCCGGTGCTGGAACGCGTCGCGGCGAAATATGCAGGTCTTGGCTGGCTGGCGAAAAATACCTGCTTAATTAATCAGCAACTCGGCTCTTGGCTGTTTCTCGGCGTGATTCTGACGGATCTGGAATTGACGCCGAGCCTTCCGCGCAGAGCGCTGCCTCCCGCGGATTTGTGCGGAAGTTGCCGCCGGTGCATTGACGCTTGTCCCACGGAAGCAATCGTCGCGCCATACGTGCTCGACGCGCGTAGATGCATCGCGTATCTAACGATTGAGCTTCGCGGTCCGATACCGCAGGAATTCCGGCCAGCCATGGGCAACATGGTTTTCGGTTGCGACATTTGCCAGGACGTTTGCCCGTGGAACCGCAAAGCGCCGGCAACACAAATAGCGCAGTTCTTGCCGCGAAGAATCGCTGTCGATAATTCCGCCACAATCTCGGCTCAAGATTCTGCGCCAACGGACAAAACGGCCAGCTCGCTTTTTGCTCCGGCGCTCGATTGGCTGGCGTCGCTCGATGAAGAAGAATTCCGCAAAGTGTTTCGAGGCAGTCCCGTCAAACGCACCAAATGGCGCGGATTGATTCGCAATGTCTGCGTGGCTCTCGGAAACTCGCGCATCTCTCCCGAAAATCCGGCGTACAGCCCAGTCATCCGGCGCTTGAAACAATTAGCAACTGGCGACGACGCCACCATCGCCGAGCATGCGCAATGGGCCCTCGAACGCTTGCAACACGAGAGTAGTGGTCCAGTTTCCACGGATTGACATCCCGCACCGCATTCCTTAGCGTAGCTGCGGACAGCGCCGTAAGAGCACAACGATTCTGTTTTCTCAGGAGGATTCATAATGATAGCCGGCTTTATCTCGTTGCATTCCGCTGCACATTTCGCAAATCTCGCGCCGCATTTCAGTTTTCCGCAAAGCGCGGTGACCAATGAAGAAATCGTTTTGCGCTGGATTCATTTTGTCTCGGGCATCATCTGGATTGGCCTTCTGTATTTTTTCAATCTAGTCGGCACGCCGGCGATGAAATCCCT
>DASRQP010000279.1:0-4906 GCA_035696585.1 Candidatus Acidiferrales bacterium
GTTTGATGCGGAGCCGCAGCACGATTCTCCAGAATGAAATTTATGCGACGCAGCGAGCCGTTAAATGACACGTGCTGACCTTTGGCGAAGCCGTCGCGGCCGAGAAGGATGTGCACGCGTTGAGCGCCACGCAAGATGTGAAAACGCGTACGCAAGCCGTCCTTCGGGATGACCTGCGTCAATCCGTTCTTAGTTTCAAGATCGCCGCCGTACGCGAAGAGTCCGAAAATCGGATCGTCCACGACAACGGTTGCGGCAGTTCGCAATGCGCCGGCGAATCCCAAATCGATTTCGCCGGAATACCACCACGGGCCGCGCCCCATTTCCTTATTGCCCAACCACGCGCGGCCCCAGGGACGCGGTTCGAAGCCGCCGCTTGCGCCGCCGTCGTCGTTTTTTCCCGGGTACCAGTAGCCGTAGTTGGATTCTGGCGTGCCGGAATTCAGAAGCGCCCACGAACTCAGGTAGGAGGCGAATCCTAGCCGCATGTAGGTTGCAGGATCTTTGGCGAAATTGAGGGCATAATCCATCACGGCCCAGCCGCCCATCTGCGCCATGTAGCTGAGCGTGTAGCTCGCGTTGCCGCTCGCGCGATAATCGCTGCCCAAGTCGTAATAGGCAGTTTCGAGCCAGCCGCGACAGGCGATGTTCAATTTCATCTGCTCGTCCAGGAATGCTGCGGCATCATCGTATTTGACGGCACGACTGAAATCTGTTTGCGGCGGGTCCCCCGAAGCAGAATCGCCGGGAGCATTCACGTGATAGATCGCGTAACGCGCGAAAGCTTCCGTGGATTCGAAACCCGTCGAATCGAAAGGATATTCCGAGCCGAAAAGATACGGATGCTCGTTGATGAAATATTCGACCTTCTTCTCCCACGCGTTCCTCAACCAATCGGCCTGATCCTTGTGGCCGCCGTCGTATAGCGCTTGAATCAACGCGGGTATGACGAGCTCGTCGTATGTGCCGGTCTTGTCCGCGGACCATTTAATCAATTCGTCCGGCACGGTGAAAAATGCTTTGGCCGTTCCGAAAGCGCGCTCGAGGTATCCGTCATCGTTCAAATATTTTGTCGTGGAGGGATAAAACTTAGCGACCTGATACATGTAGTAGTACATCGCGATCACGTGCGGATAATCGTAGATTCTCCACACGTGCTTCTTGCCGCGAGGATTGTCTTCGGGACTGTCGCGATTCACTTTCCAATTCGGAATGCCATAAATCGCGTAGGGATACTCTTCCTTGTCGGTCTCCTGCAATCCGCCCCAAACATAATTCTTGATGTAATACTCGACCGCGGAGATTTCCGGTTGCGAAGGATAGAAAACATTTTCTCCCGCAACGTACATGGCCTTGCCCAGAATTGGATCATCACAAGCGACAGCATAAGACTGAAGGCCGTCCAGATCGTCGGGACTCCGCAGAATTTCGTGCTTCATATCCCACTGCGAGAAAAGGCCGTTGTACCACTTGCTCGGGTCGCGATGCTGTTCGTGCGTGACGATAAATGAAGCGCGCTTCTGGAAAAGAGTCTCGAGCGGTTGGGTGACAAAGAATTCAAGCGAAAGATATTCGCCATTCCCGTATTCCACTTTCAGCAGATTCTCTCCAAGGTGCGAAAAGTGGGCCTTGTAGACGCGGACGTCCTTGCCGCGTTCACCCAGATACTCGATCTGAGTGCTTTCGGGATGTTCAGGAACAATGGCGCGAATCTTATTGCGTGTGTGGAGTGAGAACATCGCCGGCAGGTCCGTTGGAATCGTCATGCCGGGAACAACATTCACGTCGAAAAGGCCCTCGTCGTACAGGACCTGGCGCACTCCCGCGTAGTCGGGCGCCCAACGAAAGCGAAATCCATACTTTGCGGAATCGCCCGCGTGGCCTTTCGGCGCCAAAATCAGCCGCGTGTTCGGCAGCCGCCAGTTCCCTCCTCTAGCGCGAAGTTCCTCCGCGCTCGCGGCGGAATGAATGTAAGCGCCGTAACCGCGACTGGCTCGCGAAAAGTCGAAATATTCCAGACCCGTGCCTGGAAGAGGCGTCATCACAAGATACGGGCCCTCGGAATTGGTTCGCATCAGAAAGATGAAAGAACCATTTCCGCCAATGAAACTGTGGCGGATCAGGCGCTTGGTGTAGGTTTCCGTTTTGTCCCAGACGTATCGCGTATTGAACTGGAGAGGCAGGCCCAAATCGCCGACCTCGATTTCATGATCTGTGTTGTTGCGAAGGGATATTGTCCAGAGTAGAGCGTCATCCTGAAGTTGGAAGGTTTCGGACGCTTCCAGATCACTAGTGGGATTTATTTTGTCACCCGCATCGCCGTTGATGCGCCACTGAAAAATTCCAGCGGTGGCGTTGTCGTCGAGGCGCGCTTCGATACGAAGAGCGGATGTGGTGACGGGCTCGAATGCGGCTTCGCTGAATTTGTCGGCGGCGACAGGATAATTGCTGGTGGCCTTCACTTCTTTCCAGTCTGCTCCGTCGCGGTAAAGGACTCGCCAACTTTTCGGCAGCTTGCAAGGCGCATCGGGATTTTTGTCTTCCGCCCAGTACACTTGCGCCGACCAGACTTTTTCCGGCGTGGGAAAATCGTATTCGACCCACTCCGTGGTTCCCTTCCGGCCGTTCCACACAAATCGCGGGACGCCCATATCCTGCGAATTGCCAGGGACAATTTTGTCGTTCAACGCAAATACAGCAGGAGAACGAACCGAGGCGGAGGCGCGGCTGGAAGTCGCGATCGTGGCGATCGGAGTTCCGATTGTGTAAGTGGCCGAGGCCGAACCAGCCGGACGATTGTCGTCGATCCTTGCAGCGGAGGCTTGCTTCCAGTCGTGATCTCCGGGCGTGCGGTATCGAATTACGACGTCGCCGAGGGCTTCGCCAGACGTTATGTAATCGGTGTCATATTTATCGTGGACGTGTTTGAGACTGGTGACTCCTGCGGTCGAAAAGCGAACTTGAAATTGGGAGTTCTCTACGGATTGTTGCGCGAGGGTCGCGGGCGAAATGCCCAAGGCGACAGTCAGCAATGCAAACGTGCGAAGCCGCACCGGATGTTGCCTCCTCGAAAAACTCAGCGATGCATTGGCGACGTCTTGCGAAGGTAAACTATCGTGGCCAAGGCAATAGGGCGCGCGGAACGGGATATAATATACGCTTTCAAGCAAGATGCACTAAATACTTTGGTTAGCAGACTCGGCGTGCCTGATGCCCATGGCAGTTCGCGATTCTTCTGTTGACGAGTAAACGTTTTCAGCATAAATAACGGGCGGGTATCGGAACCATTTGGATTGTGCAGACCTGCATTCCGCATTCAACGTTTTGCTGGAGGGATTCGCCAATGACAGTTGAGAAGCCTGGAAGACGCGGCTTTCTAAAAGCAGGAGTGACTGCGGCGCTGGGAACTGCGGCGATTCCCTTGGCCATGCCGATGCGCGGCTGGCCGATTTCGATGGCGCAGGAGCAGTCAGCGGCTCCGGCTAGTGCGGCGGCTCGAATCAAGATTGATTTCGACCGGAAGATCGGCACGATTGATCGAAATATTTACGGCAATTTTACCGAGCATCTCGGGCGGTGCATCTACGGCGGAATCTACGACGAAGGATCTCCACTGGCGGACAGCGATGGTTTTCGCAAGGACGTGCTCGAAGCTGCGCGTGGCATGCATGTCTCTGTGTTGCGATGGCCGGGAGGAAATTTCTCATCCGGATACAATTGGAAGGACGGGATCGGGCCGAAAGACGCGCGGCCGCGTCGCTGGGATACCGCGTGGCAGGAAGAAGAGTCGAACCGATTTGGTACCGACGAGTTCGTCGAATACTGCCGCAAGCTCGGCGCCGAGCCATATATCTGCGTAAACATGGGCACGGGCACAATGCAAGACGCGGCGGACTGGGTGGAGTACTGCAACGCGACCACGAACACCTACTGGGCCAATCAGCGCAGAAAAAACGGGCACGCGGATCCCTACAACGTGAAGTATTGGGCTCTGGGCAATGAAGTTTATGGAAGCTGGCAAGCGGGAAGCAAAGACGCCGCGGACTACGCCGCAGCAGCTTTGGAATTCGGCAAGATGATGCAATGGATCGACCCGTCGATCAAGCTTGTCGCGTGCGGCGGGCCCGGCGTGGAATGGAATTTGCCCGTCCTCGAAAAGCTCACCGACATTGTCGATTACATTTCGCTGCATCACTATGGCGGCAGCACGGACAACACAAAAGAATTCCAGGATGCACATTACTTCGAGAGACAGATTGAAGTGCTGGACGCGGTGATCACTGCGGCGATGTCGAGGAGCAGAAAAAAAGAACGAGTGGCAATCGCGGTGGACGAATGGAATATCTGGTTTCGGTCGTGGTTCCACCGCGGCGACAATCACATGTTGGAAGAGGTTTACAACTTGCGCGACGCGCTGTGGGTGGCGTCGGGACTGAACTCATTCCATCGTCATTGCCAGACCGTGAAGCTGGCGGACATCGCGCAGTTGGTGAACGTGATTGCGCCGATCATGGCCAACGCGACTGGAATTGTGCTGCAGACGACGTACTACCCGCTCAAGCTGTACACCGACTATTGCGGAGATGTGGCGCTTGATCCGCTGGTGCGTTCGGACGCGTTTCCGCGAGCGGCTGAGGTGCCGCATGACGTACCGTATCTGGATGTGTCTGCGACGACGGACAAAGCGAATGGGAAGCTGACTCTCGCTGTTGTGAACCGGCATCCTACCGATGCTGTTTCAGCGGACATCGTGATCGAGGGATTTAATCCGCAGGCTTCCGGCGACCTCTATGAGATTAATGGCGCGTCACTCGACGCGACGAACACATTCGCGAATCCAAATCAAGTGACCGCAAAACGCAAATCGTTTTCAGGAGCGGGCCGGGATTTCCGCCAGACTTTTGCC
>DASRQP010000280.1:0-4587 GCA_035696585.1 Candidatus Acidiferrales bacterium
CCAGCCCCAGAATTTGCGAAAAAGCCGCAAACGCCATGACAAACAGAAAAACAACGGCGAAGAGCGACTCCTTCCCCTTGAGGTGCACCACCAAACGATCCACAAGATTGCGGGAGCGCACAAATCGTTTGCCGGAATGCCGTTTGATCAGGCGCGAGACCGCAACGAATCCCACCATGAAGACGACCGCTTTCACCAGCGCCAGTCCCAAAGACACAAGCAGGCTGCGCGACACAGGCCCTGCACCCTTGACGTCGACGATCACGCCCAGCATAAGCAGCGAAATCACGTCGTTCATCACGGCCGCAGCGATGATCTTCTGCCCGATATCCGTCTGCAGCTTGCCAAGGTCCATCAGAATTCGAACGCTGACGGGCAACGCCGTGATTGCGATGCACAAACCGACGAAAATCTCGCGCGTGCGATCCATGCCAAACGCGATTCCGACCCCGATTCCGAGCGTCAGCGGAACAAGGAAGCCCGCTAGCCCTACTAAAGCGCCGCGCCCACGAAAGGATTTCCACAGGACATCCAGGTCCATTTCCATGCCTGCAAGAAACACCAGCAGAAGCACACCCAAGTCGGCCAGAGCTTTGATTTCGGGAGTGAAATGGACCAATTTCAACACGGAGGGGCCCAGAAGTATTCCGGCCGCGATCTCTCCGATCATCGCCGGTTGCCCAAAGCGCTCCACAATCTCCCCAATCATTCGGGAGACAATGAGCAGCAAGAGAAGGCTTTCAATCAGGGGCACAAGAACTCCGTATCGGCTAACGTGAAGGGCTAACGCGTGAAGTGTAGCTTTCCGATGCTGTGAAGTCGAGAGGAAACGGGAAAGCTGCGAGTCTTAAATTTGCGCTAAAATTCGTGCTCGAGGATTTGATTATCTACAAATTAGAAATCAGCCGCACTATCGCGATTGCGCCTATTTTGACTCGCCTGAGTGGAAAGTTGTCCATGGATCCGAAGTCATGTCGCGCAATTCCGGCGCTTGCCAATTATATTGCGGGTGCGCAGCCAGGAATGGCTTGGCATGAAAAGTTTCTCCGCACGGATGGCCCGTGTGCGCGACCAAACTCATCCGCTCCGCCATCTTGCTGTCGGTGACTTTGCCCTGCACCGCGCCCATGGGATCGTACGGGGCGACTCCCCATCCCTTGTCACCTCTCGGAGAATCGTCTCCGTGGCCGCACAATGTGCGAACGTCCGGGCCATTCGTTTTCGCGTAGGCGTCGAAATGGTCGCCTTCAAATTTCTCCGCGAGTTGCACATCGATCTTGCCTTTATTCTCCTTCATCAGTTCGTCCCAGCGGACGTGACGCGCGTTCGGCGATTCGGTGGGGTCGTTCAAATTGTAAGTTGTGTCGAGCTTCAGCACTTCCGGGTCGCTGGTGAAGTTCGAGCCCACGTAGTATCCATCTTTCGTGCGCCACACCTTGTGTGCTCTCAGCCCCAGCTCGAACTGCGCAATCTCGCCAGTCTTGCGGTCGCCCAGCAGCCAATCATTCGCGTAGCCGCCATTGTTTCCGTCGAGCATGATCTTGACGTAATCGTCGATGGAGCCGGCGTACTGCAAAGCTTTCCGCGAACGCACGAATTCCGGTATGCCATCCGGATTCCAGCCGTGAAAATCTGAAATCGTGGTCTCCGTAACCATCAAGCCATCGGAATTAATTCCAAAATCGTCGTCGCTGGTTATCACGCCGGGGAAACCGTCCATGATCATGCGATATCCGTGTTGCGGCACAATGTCGAACATAATTCGCCAGCGCTCGCCGACCATGTAGTTCGTCCAATTGTTGTGCGCGATCACGATTTGTCCGTCTTTCGTCCAGCTTCCCGTGGCCACAAACGCGCTGCAGTGCCCAATCACTTTCACATTCGCCGCATGCGTAGTCTTGTTTTTCTTGTCATACCAGGGCACGTAATAATCAGGCAATTCCTCGAACGCATTCAGCGCCACCACGTCGTCGAGAGTCATCTTGACGCCGTGCGCGTTGAGCCCCGCCGTGATTCCCTTCAGTTCAGCCTGATACTCGGCCTCGATGTGCGGCCACAGCATGTCGTGGGCCGCATGCCGGAAAAAGCCCCAGTCCTTCTTCGTCGTATGTGTGTCTTCGAGCTTCACCGCAGCGAAAGCATCGGCAATTTCCGGCGCGAGCAGATAGCCATGCTGAAAGCCGATTTGCTCCGGCGAGCCTTCCAAGTGAACGTAAAGCCAGCCACCGCGCGTGAAACGGTATGCCCCTGTAAGTCGAGGATCAGTTCCCGCAGAAATGGACCGAGAGACGCGGCCTGTCGAGGCGGCTACGCGAAGGTGTTGACCCTGCAGCAGAAGCGAATACGACACGACAACCAGCACAGCCAGCGCCAGCAGCGCCGTCAAAAAATCCCATCGCCTCAAAGCCATCATTACCCCCGAAGAAAAAGCTTAGAAAAGGTTTAAAAAAGCTGGTTGCATCTTATGCGGGGCCACAACCCAAGTCAACGCAACTCGCGGCGGAAAACGTCAACCGAGCAGGGAAACGCTAGGACCCGTACGCCTGCCGGCACGTTTCGTGTTCGCGGCAAGTGGGCGGGCAATTCGTGTGGTCGATTAAAATGTAATTGTGGCACGCGGCGCAAAGCACGCCGTACACCGTCTCGGTGAACTGCTCGTGCCCTGTCTTCTGCGTGTGCTCGGCTTTCGTTTGGCTTCGATTCATCGCCATCGTGTCCCGTCCGCGTTTCTAACTTTCATTTTGCCAGAGAGTTCCCGCGCAAATGCGAAAAAATTTACAGAATCGCCTGTCCGTCGCATGGCTCTCTATCTTTGCGCTTTGTTCTTTTATAACTTTGAGCGAAGCAAGACGGTGAATAATCCCTGAACGCAGCGTGTTTGAAGTTTAACGTTGACACCGGCGAACTGCACAGCGTACGTTCCCCGCCGACGAAGGGGGTGTTTCCTATGACTCTACTGCTGATTTTTGTATTTGTGGTGTTCTTCGGAGTTGGCTTGGTGCGGGCGGTTCGCTTCGGCGAGAACGTGCATGGCGACCGTTCCATCAAATTCTCGGCACTGCGCGCCGCGCCTTTCTGGGTTGTCGCGGCCGTCACACTCATATGTTTGATGTCATTCGTGACAGTGGACGCTGGCTCTCGCGGAGTTGTGCTGCGTTTCGGCGCGACCACTGGACGCGTTTTGAATCCCGGTCTGCACTTCATCATTCCGTTTATCGAGGCCGTTCAACCGATCTCAGTGCAGGTGCAAATCGAAAAACTCGATTCGCAAGCGTCCAGTCACGATTTGCAGGAAGTCCACACGCAAGTCACGCTAGCCTATTGGCAGGACCCGTGCTGCGTATCCGATATTTGGTCGGAGTTGAATAACGACGCCGTCGCGCGCGTCGTGGTTCCCGCAATCCAGGAAGCCGTGAAGGCGAACACCGCGCACTTCGACGCCGAGCAATTAATTGCGAACCGTCCTGTCGTTCGTGACGGCATCGAGGGATACGTGCGGCAGCGGCTTGCGGCTCACCACATCAACGTGGATGCCGTGAGCATCACCGATTTCAGCTTCTCCACCGAATTCAATACCGCCATCGAAGCGAAAGTAACGGCGGCGCAGAATGCCCTCAAGGCGGAGAACGACCTGAAACGCATTCAAGTGGAAGCCGAACAGAAAGTCACTCAGGCCAAGGCCGAAGCGGAAGCTTTGAATGTGCAGCGCACGCAGATTACGCCGGAGCTTCTGCAGTTGCGCACCATCGAAATGATGCAAGCTCACTGGGACGGCCATTTGCCGGACGTCTACATCGGCGGCGCAAATGGAGCATTGCCCATGATTGATGTCTTGAAAGCAGCCTCAAAAGGAAAATGAATCGCGCGGCCTAATCACTGCCTTTCGCAGGTATAGCTGTAGCCGGGCCTTCGCCGACGATTTCGAGCACAGCCTCTTCGTCCTTGGCGCCGTCGTAGTGGACCTGCTTGCCAAAATGCTTCACGAAAGTGCCCGCCGGCATCGCCACGGTGGCGTCCGGATCGAATTTCGTTCCCGTGCCCACCCACCACGTGCCCGAAAGCACGGTGATGAAGCGGTCGTTCGGATGCCAGTGCGGATGGCTCATGTGATGCGGCGTCCATTTCACCAGCATGACGTACAGGCCGGGCTTCGACGGGTCGCCAGCCAGCACGGCCGTCTTCGCTCCAATTGGATCGTCGGTCCACTGAATCTGGCTTGGCAGTTTGTAGACCAACGCCGCGGGATTGAGTTTATTTGTTTGCGCTGGTGCCGATGCAACACGCGATGCGTGGCTCGCTGCAAAATCAGTTCCGCCGACACACAGCGCCGCAACCGCCAGGCCCAGCGCCATCGCCAGGATAACCACTCCCCTCCGCACTTCGCGAAAACTCAACATCGTCCTCCTCCTTCGTTGCACGCCCACTCTGGATTTTGTCAATCACATCGATCGGCGGGAACAAAAACTACGCGGATCCTAGTTCGCGCAACGCTTCTCCCGCGCCCGCCAGGTTCGTCAGCTTCATTTCAGCGTATTTGCGAGACAGAACCACGCCAGGCGCACCGGCGTTGAATGCCGCGAGCACGGC
>DASRQP010000281.1:0-5670 GCA_035696585.1 Candidatus Acidiferrales bacterium
TGCGCAGATTCTCCACTCTTACCACGGATCCTAGTGGCAGGCTAGGGTGGGCCGCCGTCTGGGCATACATATCATAGATTTCGCCATTCGCCGTCACCTGTCCGTCGAAGTCCCCCCCGTACCAACTGGACAGGCAGACCCAAGTCTTCAGCGGCTTCGGTTGCAATCGGGGATTGGGGTTAGCGAGACCGGGATTCATCGCGGCATAGTTAGCCGCCGACATGGTTTCCGCATTCGCTGAACGAGCAGGCGCCTTCATTGCTGGGACGAAAACGAGCGCCACAACCACGGTTAGGACTGCTTGCCGGATCAGTGTTCGTTTTGATCTCATAGTTTTGTAACCCTTTGAAAATCAACAACTATTCTACCTTAACCCGGCGGGTGCCTCAATACATATCTTCCTTAAATCCAGCGACAATTTTACTCGATTGACCTCCGTAAATCATTGATTGTATATAGACTTAACTCTTTACAGTGGTGCCGCAAACCCTCCACCACGCTTTCCGACGCCCTCGGATCGGCAAAGTGAGCCGTTCCGACCTGAATTGCGGTAGCCCCAGCCATCATGTACTCCACAGCGTCCGCCGCGGTTTGGATGCCCCCGAGACCAATCACAGGCAGCTTTACCGCTCGGCTAACCTCGTAAACCAGCCTCAGCGTCAACGGCTTTATGGCTGGACCCGACAACCCACCTGTCCTGCGACCCAATCTTGACCTTCCGGACAGGGGATCGATACTCATGGCTGGGTAGGTGTTGGCGACGGTAAGCGCATCCGCTCCCGCTGCTTCAGCGGCGCGCGCGATCGCCTTGACGTCGGCGTTGGGTGCCAGCTTCACCCACAACGGTCGTTTAGCCGCGTGCTGCGCAGCAGTTACTACTTCTGTAGTCAGAGCCGGGTCCAAACCGAACTCCGCTCCCCCGTGGTCCACGTTGGGGCAGGAAATGTTCAACTCATAAGCGGCAAGGCCTTCCGCGTCCTCCAGCACGCGAATCACTTCCACGTATTCGGCAACCGTGTGTCCGAACACGTTCGCGATCACCGCCGTGCGGTATTTGCGTAACTCGGGCAGCTTCTCCGCGACGAAGGCGCGCACGCCGATGTTCTGCAATCCGACGGCATTCAACATTCCCCCTGCTGTCTCGCAAAGCCTCGGCGCAGGCGCTCCCGCCAAGGGCTGGGCGGATAGCCCCTTCACCACAATTCCGCCAAGGGAATTCAGATCGACCAGATGGGCAAACTCGACTCCATAACCAAAAGTGCCGCTGGCAGCAATTACAGGGTTGGAAAGAAGGAGGGATCCGATACGGACGCTGAGGTCAACGTCCGTGGGCCGCCGGGCGCTTGCAGGCAGGCTCAACGCAAAGAGTCTACCACGCAAACTCCGTCCGTGCCAGTTCACTGCGTTGTGTCCATCGTGTCGGCTCTCGTGGTTTCTGCCTCTGTGTTACGATAGGGCGCCCTATGCGCATCGTTGAGAAGCGCCAACTCATGTCCGCGGACGAAATTCGCCGCACACTCGAACGTTTGGCGCATGAAATCGTCGAAAACACCGGCGGCGCGAAGGACCTGGCACTTATCGGCGTTCGCCGTCGTGGCATTCCGCTCGCCGAACGCCTCGCAAAATCGATTCGCGCCTCTTCCAAAACGGAAATTCCCGTGGGCACGCTGGACATCACGCTTTACCGCGACGACCTTTCCACGGTCGCTCCTCAGCCCGTGGTGCAATCGAGCGAAATCCCGTTTCCTGTGGACAACCGCGACCTGTTGCTCGTCGACGACGTTCTTTACACTGGCCGAACGGTGCGCGCGGCGATGAATGGCCTGTTCGATTTGGGCCGCCCGCGCCGCATCAGGCTTTGTGTGCTGATTGACCGTGGCCATCGCGAACTTCCTGTCGAAGCGAGCTTCATTGGACGCACGGTCGAAACCACCGACGCCGAGATTATCGAAGTTCGTCTAAACGAGATCGACAAAGAAGAGCGCGTTATGGTTATGGACCGTGTGGATTGAGACGCGGCGAATTAACATCCGAGGGAGACTGTGTCGCATCGCTTCCGCCATTTGCTGGCCATTGAGCCGCTAACCCGCGAACAGATCACCTTCCTTCTCGACCAGGCGAAGCCTTTCCAGGAATTTCAGCGCTATCCTCTGAAGAAACTCGCCACGCTGCGCGGCAAGACTGTCGCGCTCACTTTTTTTGAGAATTCCACGCGCACCAAAATCAGTTTCGCCACCGCCGCGTCTCGCTTGGGCGCTGACCAGATGAATCTGCAAGCCGAATCTTCCAGCCTGAAAAAAGGCGAATCGCTCAGTGACACGGTCCTAACACTCGAAGCCATGAAACCCGACGCTATCGTGATTCGCCACAGCTCCTCCGGCGCCGCAGAATTCATTTCGCATCGCGTCGACGTCCCCGTCATCAATGCCGGCGACGGCACGCACGAGCATCCCACGCAGGCGCTGCTCGATGCGCTAACGATCCGCGATCGCGCCGGCGCGCTCGACAATTGCAACATCACCATCATCGGAGACATCCTGCACAGCCGCGTCGCGCGCTCCAACATTCACCTTCTCTCGAAATTCGGCGCGCGCATCACGCTGTGCGGCCCCGCAATGTGGCTCCCGCGCGAACTTGATTCCCTTGCGCCCGGCGTTCACCGCGTTCCGCGTCTCGAAGAGGCCGTCGAAGGCGCCGACGTCATCATGGCTCTCCGCATCCAGCAGGAGCGCCTCCACGAGCCTTCACTTTCCGCGGACGAATATATTCTCCGCTACCAACTCACGCCCGGACGCCTGCGTCTCGCGAATCCCAACGCCATCGTTTTGCATCCCGGTCCGATGATTCGCGGCCTCGAAATCGATCCTGCTGTCGCCGACAGCCTCCAATCTTGCATTCTGGAGCAGGTCACCAACGGCCTCGCCATCCGCATGGCTATTCTCTTCGAACTGATTGCCGGCTCCGCCGAGCCCCAAGAACAAACAAAGGATTCTCCGCATGCTGCTCATTAAGAACGGCCGCGTTCTCGACCCTGCCTCGAAGACGGACGCGCGACTTGACGTCCTGATCGACAAAGGCCGTGTCGCGAAACTCGCCGCCGGAATTTCCGCCGCCGATGCCCTGGTCCTCGATGCGGCGAATTGCATCGTCGCGCCCGGCTTCATCGACCTCCATTGCCATCTGCGCGAGCCCGGCCAGGAGGTTTCCGAGACAATCGAATCCGGCGCACAATCCGCGGCGCGCGGAGGATTCACCGCGATTTGCCCGATGCCCAACACGCAGCCAGTGAACGACAACGCTTCCGTCACTCGCTCCATCATGGAACGCGCCGCCGCCGTTTCGCCCGTGCGCATCTGGCCCATTGGCGCGGCGTCAAAGGAAAGTAAAGGTGAGCAACTCGCCGACATCGCTGCGATGCAACAAGCCGGCGCCGTCGCTGTCAGCGACGATGGCAAACCGGTCGCCACGGCGCGGCTTCTGCGGCAAGTGATGGATTATTGCGGCCCACTCGGATTGACTGTGATTGATCACTGCGAGGATTCTTCTCTGGCTGCCGGTGGCGTGATGCGCGAAGGCCCGCGTTCCATTCGCCTTGGCCTGAAGGGCATGCCCGCCGCCGCCGAATCCATTTGCGCGGGACGCGACATCGAAATCGCCGCGCTCACCGGCGCACGACTGCACATCGCGCATCTCTCGACGCGCGGCTCGCTCGAACACGTGCGTGAAGCCAAGCGCCGCGGCCTCGGCGTCACTTGCGAAGTCACGCCGCATCATTTCATTCTCATCGACGAAGACGTCCAATACGATTCGCGCTTCAAAATGAACCCGCCGCTCGCTTCGCGCGACGATCGCAACGCACTCCTCGAGGGACTCGCCGACGGCACCGTCGATGCCATCGCCACCGACCACGCCCCGCATCACCCTGCCAGCAAAGACGTGGAATTCGACCGTGCACCCTTCGGCATCACCGGATTTGAAACTGCCATTGCTCTGGCCCTCGAACAGCTCGTTCACACCAATCGCATTTCACTGATGCGCATGGTGGAATTATTTGCCACCGGCCCCACGCGCGTCCTTGGCCTCAACCAAAAAACGGAATGCAAACTCGCCGAAGGCAGCGCCGCCGACATCACAATTTTTTCCACCGACCGCGCTTGGACATACCGCGCCTCCGAATCGCCCAGCCGCTCCCGCAACACGCCCTTCGACAATCGCGATTTCCGCGGCGGCCCGGTAGCCACAATCGTCGCAGGCAAAATTGTTTACCAAGCTTGAGCGATGGCCCGCTAAATTGGTCCATCAGAAAGAGTGCCCGAATGGATTGGAACCGCAAGACAGGTTCAGTGGCTCTTACGATTTGTTCTGCTCTGGAAACGGCGCGTCGATATCCCTTAGATTTTTACCAGGAAATTGCGACAATGGGCGTTCACTCGAACTCGCGAATGAACGATCGACGCTACAAGTTAATCCAGACGCTACTTCTGGTTCTGGTTGCGCCTCTGTTGCTGGCTCCCTCAACGAGGGCGCAGCAACAACAGCCGCCTTCGTCCCCGCAGTCCGCTCAGCAGCAGACTCCCAAGACGCAGGCTGCCACCGGTGATCAGGAGAAAAAAAAGAAGAAGAGCGACCTGGAGAAGGAAACCGGAACCGTAAACGACCGCATATTCGAGGTGATGCCCAACTACGGGACAGTTGAAAGCACCCTCGCGCTTCCACCCATTTCAAGCGGCCAGAAGTTCAGGCTCGCCACCGCCGGAGTGACAGACTATTTCACCTACCCGTTCATCGGTTTTCTCGCCGCTCTCGACCAAGCCAACGATTCTCCCAAATCGTGGGGACAAGGATGGGGCGCCTACGGAAAACGCTACGGAGCATCCTACGCCGACAACGGAATCGGCACTTACATGACCACGGCTATTTTCCCAAGTCTCCTGCATGAAGATCCGCGCTACTACGAGATGAAAAAGGGCGGCTTCTCTCATCGCGCGTACTATTCGCTTAACCGGCTATTCGTCGCGCGCACGGATTCAGGGCACTCGCGATTCAATTTTTCGGAAATTGTTGGCAATGCGGCAGCTGCGGGAATCTCCAATATTTACCATGCGCCGGAAGATCGCACGCTCTCGCGCAACCTAGGAACGTTGGGAATGCTGATTATGTGGGACGGCGTGTCCAACGAGACGAAGGAATTCTGGCCGGACATTCGGCGCAAGGTATTCCACAAGACTTCTCCCTAACCCGGCTGCAGATTGCTTTTCAAAAACACCCGCGATAGATTCCACGCCTGTTCTGCCGCCGCTTTGTTGTAACTCCCCCGCGCGTCGCAGAAAAATGCGTGATCCGCGTCCGCGAATTCCATGCTCGCAAACGTCTTGTGCGCATCGCGTAGCGCGCCGCTAACGGCCTGCCGCTGCTCTGGCCCGATGTGCTTGTCGAGGCCGCCCCAGAACATGAGAATCGGCGCATGCAAGTCCTTCGTCCGCCTAAGCAATCCAGCCCCGCGCTCGCTCGGCGCGATTCCGCCCCCATAAAACGAAATCGCCGCGCGCACCGGCAAAATCAAATCCGCCAGAAACGACACGCGGCCGCCCATGCAAAATCCTACGGACCCAATTCGTCCGCCATCGGTTCTCGGGTCGTCTTTGAGCGCTTCATAAGCCGCGTGAATGT
>DASRQP010000282.1:0-6922 GCA_035696585.1 Candidatus Acidiferrales bacterium
GGAGCCCAATGCCAAATCCTACGAATCCCAGGATAATCATTAACGCGAATTTCGTATGAAGCCATCGATCCAAAAGATAGCCCGCTGCACCCCCCAGAAACATTGGTCCCACCAACGTCAGGGGTAGTTGCGAAGCAATGACGATTTGTTTCGCCAGCGTGCCAAAATCTTTTCGGGGTGAGTTCGGATCCATGGCTCATCAATCATGCCGCGCGCCGTGCAGCACGGAAACAGCGTGCGGCAGCAATTCCGCAATCGCGTCAAATGACTCGACGGCTCCGCGCGGACTGCCCGGCAAATTTACAATCAGCGTCGCGCTGCGAATCGCCGCGATCGAACGCGAGAGCGCTGCATTCGGATTTTTCGCCGCTCCGATTTGCCGCATCCGCTCCGCAAGCCCCGGCACCAGCCGATTCGCCACTGACGCAGTCGCTTCGGGCGTCACGTCACGCGGCCCGAGACCTGTTCCGCCAGTCGTCAAAATCACGTTGCTCTTTCCCGCATCCACCAGCGCCAAAAGCTGCGCACGAATTGCAGACTCGTCGTCCGGTACGATGGCGACAGAAATTATTTCCCATCCAAGCTCGCCGCACCTTCGCGCGAGCGCCTTGCCCGAGCCATCCTCGCGATGCCCCGCGGAAACCGAATCGCTGATTGTAATTATGGAAACGCGCATCGCGGATTAGTCAGATCAAATCTAGACGTACGCAGCCGGCGTCGTCGTCGCGCTAATTTCCCGCCGTATCCGGCTGGCCTTCGGGAACCGCCTGCTGGCTTTCGTCGATCAGCCGCAACGCCTCCATCAGCAGTCCGGTGGTCGAGCGCTCAATCGTGGTGCGCGAGGGCGCGGAATTAAAATCAATCTCGAATTCGCCCGCGGCCCAGCGCACCGCTTCGTAAACGGCCGATTCGCCCTCGACCTTCCCCAGCTTCGCGTCCTGGCATTGCCCGCCTGCAAAATAAATCTCGCAAGTCTTTCCAGCGTTCCGCACCGTCAGCTTGCACGTTTTTTGCCCCATCTCGATCGACTGCATCAGGTCCAGCATGCTCATTTCTTCCAAGCGTCCCTGAATCACGCCTGGCCGCACGGAAGCCTTCTGCAATTTCTCCAGCTGCAAGCGGTCGATCACTTTTTTCGCGCGGCGCACCAATTCGTGCACAAAAAATGGCTTGGTGATGAACTCTTCCACACCCTCGACCATCGGACGCAGCTTTTCCTCGATGTCGCTGCGATTCGCCAGAAAAATAAATGGGATGGGCCGCGACGCAAATCGTTCCCGCAGTTTCTCGAAGAGCTGCCGCCCGTCGAGCCCGGGCATGCGGTAATCGCACAGCACCAGGTCCGTCGGCTCGTCCACGATTTTCAGCAGCGCATCCGCGCCGTCGCGAGCGGTGCGCACTTCGCAATGCGGCTCCAGGCCCTTGACGATCAGGTCCAGTACCAGTTTGTTGTCGTCCACCACCAGAACCTTGACGTCTTTCATCCGCGCTTGCGCCCCGAGCGTTTCCGGACGTAATGGCCGCTCCGTCCTCCCGCCTTTTCGACCAGATAAATTCCCGAAATCTCCATGCCTCGATCCAGCGCTTTGCACATATCGTAAAGCGTCAACGCCGCCACGGCCGTCGCCGTCAGCGCTTCCATTTCCACACCCGTGGGCCCTGTCGCCGTCACTCGCGACACAATTTCAACTCCATTCTGACATAGCTCGGTCGCAACATCTATGTGCGTCAAAAGCAGCGGATGACAAAGAGGAATCAGCTCCGCCGTGCGCTTCGCCGCCGCGATTCCCGCAATTCGCGCAATCTCAAATGGATTTCCCTTCGGCGTTTTCATCCGCCGCACTTTCGTCAGCGCCGCCTTGCCAATTTTTACGAATCCCCGCGCGACGGCCGTCCGTTCGGTCGCGGACTTCGCCGTCACGTCCACCATGCGGACGCGCCCCTCGGAATCGTAATGTGAAAGGGCCTGCTTCATCGCATCTCTACAATAGCCCTCGCCGTGGCAGCACGTCCACCCATTCGCCCTCCGCCAGTTTCAATTTCGCTTGGTGTACAACCAGAAAGCAATTGCCGCGCGCCAGCGTCGCAATATCGCCCGAGCCTTGCCACGGCAACCCAGTTACTGTCGCTTCTCCATTCGGCCAGTCGAGCACAGCTGGCAGGAAATGCGTCAGGGCCGCTTTCTGCTCAACCGCTTTCGACAATTTAGCCTTCAGCAAAGGCAAGGGCCGCACTTCGCCGCCGCTCAGAATATCGATCGCGGGAACCGCGAGCAGCTCAAACGTCACCATCGTCGACACAGGGTTCCCCGGCAATCCAAACACGGGTTTGCCGCGGCAAATTCCAAACACCGCCGGCCGCCCCGGACGAATCGCCAGCGCGTCGAAAAAGAATTCCGCACCGAGCCCGCGTAAAACTTCTTCAACCAAGTCGTACTTCCCCATCGACACGCCGCCGCTTAACACGAGCGCATCTTCCTCCAGCCCACACTCAATCATTTGTCGGAGTTCGTCGGTCCGATCCGCCGCATTTCCCAGCAGCACTGCTTCAGCGCCCGCGAGATCCGTCTGTGCCGCCAGCGACACGCCGTTGCTGTTGCGAATCTCAAGCGGCCCAGGCTGCGCATCCACGGCCACCACTTCATCGCCAGTCGAGAGAATCGCGACGCGCGGTTTGCGATAGACGTCCAATTCCGCGCTGCCGACTTGCCCCGCAATCGCAATTTCCGCGTAACCAATTCGCGTCTTCGTGCGCAGCAACACTTCTCCCGCGCGAGATTCCGAGCCGCGCGGCGCAATATTCATTCCCGCCGCAGCCACACGCTCAATCGTCACATCATTTTCTCGCGCGCCCGTTTGCGTGTGTTCAATCATCACCACGGCGTCTGCGCCTCGCGGCACGGCCGCGCCTGTCATAATTTGCACGCATTCGTCCGCGCCTATTGTCTGCACGAACTCGCTGCCTGCGCGAATTTCACCAATGACTCGCAATTTCGCGCCTGCTTCTGGGCAATCCGCTGCCCGTACGGCGAATCCGTCACGCATCGCGCGGTCGAACGGTGGATAATCCCGGTCCGCGGCAATTTCGCTCGCAAGAATCCGCCCCAACGAATTTGCAAGTTTTACTTTTTCGCGTGCAGGAATTCGACACAGGCCTGCCGTGACTTCGATGACCTTCAGCCTCGCGTCCTCATAGGACAACATGCCGGCTCACAACCACGAAGCGAGCTTCGTTCCGGGAGGAATAATCGTGGCGTCGCGCTCGGGCCCCGTTGAAATCATCCCAATTTCAGCGCCCAGCGAATCGGAAATAAATTTCATGTAGTTACGCGCCGCTTCTGGCAAATCATGCGCTTCGCGGACGTGCTCGGTGGGTTTCCGCCAGCCTGGCAGCGTTTTGTATTCCGGCGTCACTTCCGCGAGCACTTCCACTTCGGCGGGCATCTCGCAAAGCTTCGAGCCTTTGTAACGATAGCCGACGCACACCTGAATTTCCGCCTGCGTATCGAACACGTCGAGCTTCGTCACTACCAGCGAATCGATTCCGTTGACTTGCACGGCGTAGCGCAACATCACCAAGTCGAGCCAGCCGCATCGCCGCGGCCGTCCCGTCACTGCGCCATATTCATTTCCGCGGTCGCGCACGGCTTTTGCGTCCAGGTCCGGCATCTCGGTCGGAAAGGGCCCGCCGCCGACGCGAGTCGTGTAAGCTTTCGTCACGCCGATCACGCCTGTCACTTTGGTCGGCGACACGCCCAATCCCGTGCACGCTCCGCCCGCGATTGCGCTCGACGACGTTACGAACGGATACGTTCCGTGGTCGATGTCCAGCATCGTCCCCTGCGCACCCTCGAATAGAATCGACTTCCCTTCCGCGAGCGCGCGATTCACCAGTGACGACGTATCCGTCACAAATCCGCGGATTTTCTCCGCAAGCTCGCGGTACAGCTCGAAAATCCCGGTGGTATCCAACGCCTGTCCGTACGCCGCGCGGCTAAACGCGTCCTTCTCCTCGATGTCGCGTTCGAGTTTCCTCTGGAATCTTTCTCCCCCGACCAAATCGCAGACGCGCAACCCGCGCCGCGCCATTTTGTCTTCGTACGCTGGACCGATTCCGCGCGACGTTGTTCCAATCTTGTGCGGCCCCAGCGCTGCTTCCGCCGATTTTTCGAGTTCGCGATGGAAAGGAAAAATCAGGTGCGCTCGATTGCTCAAAAACAGCCGCCCTTCTACGTTGATGCCGCCCTTGCTCAGGCTGTCGAGCTCCGTCACCAGAGCCGCCGGATCCACCACCACTCCCGAACCAATAATGGCTTTCTTCCCTGGCCGCAAAATTCCGCACGGAATCAGTTGCAGTACGTAGCGATTGTCGCCGATGATGACCGTGTGCCCGGCATTGTGCCCGCCGCCATATCGCGCGCTGTAGTCAAACGACCCAGCCAGGAAGTCGACCACCTTCCCTTTGCCTTCATCACCCCATTGCGCGCCAACTACTGCAATCGCTTTCATCCGTTCGTCTCTCGCCTTTCAAATTTCCGGGCCGCACTCTGCCCTCTCCATTCCATCTCGGAAATCATTCTGGGAGGAATTTGCAGTCCGTGCAGAATCCACAATCCTACGCTTGGCTCGACGGGAAAACAAGCCGCGCATTTGCGTTAGCCGATTTCGCCGTGCCGGAAACAATCTACGTTGTGATCGTTCACCATTCCGATCGCTTGCATCATCGCATAGCAAATGGTCGAGCCCACAAACTTGAATCCGCGCTTCTGCAGGTCTTTGCTCAACGCATCCGATTCTCGCGTCCGCGCCGGCACTCCGCGACCACGCCGCGCATTCTTCAGTGGGCGTCCTTCGACGAAGCGCCACAAATACGCGTCGAAGCTGCCGAATTCCTTCTGCACGGCCAGGAACATTGTCGCGTTTTGAATGGTCGCCGCAATTTTAAAACGGTTGCGTATGATTCCAGGGTCCGCAAGCAGCTTTCGCACGCGACGCCTGTCATAACGCGCGATGCGCTTGACATCGAAGTTATCGAACACCTCGCGATACCGCGCGCGTTTGCGCAGCACGGTTTCCCAACTCAGCCCCGCCTGCGCTCCCTCGAGAATCATCATCTCGAAAAGCGTGCGGTCGTCGTGAACGGGCACACCCCACTCTTCATCGTGATACTGAATGGAAATTTCACTCTTCGCCCACGCACACCGTCGGCACGGGTGCTTACCGCTCGATGTGGCGCGAATCGCTGACGTCGCGGGATTCACTGTGGCGCTGCAAACAAAGCTGCAAATGAAGCTACACGCGCTGGCAAGTCAAGTTAGGACAGGTGCTGCGCGAGCACCTTATCAATCTCCGCTTTCGGCCTCGCACCCACGATCTGCTCCGCAACCTGCCCGCCCTTGAAAATCAGCAGCGAGGGAATTCCGCGTATATTGAATTTTCCCGGCGTGTTCATATTCTCGTCCACATTCATTTTTACTACTTTCAGTTTCCCAGCCCGCTCCGTGGCAATCGCATCGACCGTTGGCGACAGCGCCCTGCACGGCCCACACCATTCTGCCCAGAAGTCCACCATCACCGGCTGAGTCTTGCTGGCCTCGATCACTTCAGCCTGAAAATTCGCGTCACTTACCGCCGCAATATTATTTCCTGACATTTATCCCCCGAAGTTTGCGCGAGCATCTGTTCGTCTATCTGCTCGCTTCGATTTATCCGCTATACGCTTCCCTCTGCAACTCGTCGCCTAAACATTAGATGACGCAGCCACTCGTTGGACTCTGCCCTGCTTAGCCCTCTCATACAGCTTCACATACTCCCCCGCGGACGTCTTCCACGAAAAATCCTTGGCCATGCCATTTGCCTGAATCGCCCGCCACTGCGCCAAATCGCGAAACGCGGCGAGCGCCGCCCGCACGCATTGCATCAACGCCTTGCCATCATACGCCTCGAACTTGAATCCTGTTCCCTTCCCGCCTTTCGCGTCGAATGCTTCCACCGTATCATCCAAACCGCCCGTCGCGCGAACCACCGGAACCGTCCCGTATCGCAAACTGTAGATCTGGTTCAGCCCGCAAGGCTCGTAGCGCGAAGGCATCAAAAACATATCCGCGCCCGCCTCAATCTTGTGCGCGACCACATTATCGTAAGCCACTTTCACGCCCACGCGCTTCGGATACTTTGTCGCAAGTTCCTGGAACAGCTTTTCGTACTTGGCGTCGCCGTTCCCCAGCGCCACCAGCGCCAAATCTTCCTTCATCAGCTCCGCCGCCGTCTCCGCGATCAGGTCGAATCCCTTTTGATCCACGAAGCGCGAAACAATTCCGATCAGCGGACGTTCCATGTTGTCCGAAGGCAGTTGAAACGCCGCCAGCAAATCTTTCTTGCACAGCCGCTTCCCATCCATGACCTTCGACGAATACGTCGCCGCGATATTCGTGTCTGTCTCCGGATTCCACGCCGTGTAATCGACTCCGTTCAAAATCCCCACCAGCCGGTCGCCGCGCGGACGAATCACTCCCTCAAGTCCGCAGCCATATTCCGGAGTCTGAATTTCCTGCGCGTATTTCCGGCTCACCGTGCTGATGTAGTCCGCAAAAATCAATCCGCCTTTCAGGAAATTCACTTTGCCGTAGTATTCCAGCATCTCGACGTGGAATAAATCCTCCGGCAATCCCGTCAGCGCCAGCGCCGCGCGCGGGAAAATTCCCGGGTAGCCAAGATTGTGCACAGTGAAAACCACCGGCACGGGCGCCATCACCGGGTCCTGCGCGTAGAGCGTCCGCAAGTAAACGGGGACCAGCGCGCTCTGCCAGTCGTGGCAATGAATCACATCCGGCATCCACACTTGTTTTGCAAATTCAATAGCCGCGCGGCTCAATTCGCCGAAGCGCTGCGGATTGTCCGAGTAATCGCCGATCTGATCGCCG
>DASRQP010000283.1:0-6288 GCA_035696585.1 Candidatus Acidiferrales bacterium
TTCGCGTCGCTCGCGCACTTAGTTCACATGCGTCGCCTTAAAGTAAATCTTTACGTTGGTTCGCGCGAGGATTTCTTCCGTGATTCGAATCATGGTTTCTTACTCGGCTCAATCAACGCCGACAAACGACCTGTTGATGTGATTCTTTAACTCTGTCGACATCGAGATATTTTGGTGACATACCCATGAGGCTTCGCGGCGCTCTCAAAATAATCTTCACAACGAAACTGAAAGCTGAAGATCGAGAGAGGTTCAGACGAGCTCCGCCCTTTTCGCTTGACGAACTGCTCCACGATAGTTCTAACTAATCCATCGTCCCATGATTCCCTTAAAAAACCTTCGTCCTCGCACTCACTTCCCTACAGCCACAGTCGCACTCATCGTCATCAACTTCGTCGTCTTCTTCTACCAACTCACGCTCGACCCTCGCGCTCTGCAATCCTTCATCATGACTTATTCGATGGTGCCGGCGCGGGCGCAACTGGCTCTCGCTCACTCGCAATATACGCTCGCGCAAGGATTCTTCCCCCTGTTCACGTCGATGTTTCTTCATGCGGGGTGGCTGCACATCATCGGCAATATGTGGTTTCTCTGGCTGTTCGGCCCGAATGTTGAGGACCGGCTCGGCCATTTTCCCTACCTCGGTTTCTATCTGGTGTGCGGATTGGGGGCAGGTATTGCACAAACCCTTTTCAGCTTGGGTTCCACGATCCCCGGACTCGGCGCGAGCGGCGCCATTGCCGGAGTGCTCGGCGCATACGTAGTGTTCTTCCCTTCGTCGCGCATTCTCACGCTGGTCACGCTTTTCTTTTGGTGGTTTTTCGCGCGATTGCCTGCCGTGCTTTTCATCGGACTCTGGTTCGCTGTGCAGTTCTTAAGCGGCATCGGTTCGCTTGGCAGCGCGCAAGCCGGAGGTGTCGCGTGGTGGGCTCACGTCGGAGGTTTTCTGTTGGGAATGCTGCTCGTTTCGGGGATGCGCCGCAACCAGCCCGAGATCTATTACAATTCCTAAGCGCCCGCGCCGGCCAGGCCCTGCTTTGAAATCCGCTCGGCCAGCCAATCTCCTAGCTCTCTCGTGCCAAGTGTTCCGCCCAAATCCGGGGTGGTTTTGCCTTCGCGAATTGCGCCGCGAACGGCCGCGTCAATCGACTTCGCTTCGCGCTCCCATCCAAGATATTCAAGCATCATCGCACCAGCCAGCGCGGAGCCAAGGGGATTCGCAATATTTTTCCCGGCGATATTCGGCGCCGAGCCGTGCACAGGCTCAAAAAGCGACACTTGCCCCGGATGAATGTTTGCTGAAGGCGCTAGTCCCAATCCTCCTGAAAGCTGCGCGCCCAAATCGCTGGCAATGTCGCCGAACAAATTGCACGTCACGATCACGTCGAACTGCGAAGGGTCGCGCACCATCTCCATCGTCAGCGTGTCGAAATACAGGTGCCTCGACTCGATTTCCGCGTATTCCTTTCGCACTTCAGCCCATACGCGCTGCCACAGCCCGTGGCCAAACGTCATGGCGTTCGATTTATCGCTCATGCAAACGCGTTTGAGTTTTTTTAGCCGCGCATACTCGAACGCGTAGCGGATAATTCTCTCCACGCCCTTGCGCGTGTTGACGTCCTCCTGCACCGCGACTTCATCCGGCGTGTCGCGTTTGAAATTTCCGCCCACGCCCGCGTACGCGCCCTCGGTGTTTTCGCGGAACACAATGAAGTTGACGTCCTTCTCGTCGCGGTCGCGCAAAGGCGTCAGGCGCTTGTCGAACAGGATGCACGGGCGCGCGTTCACATAGAGGTCTAGCTTGAAGCGCAGACCGAGCAGAATGTCCGCCGCGTGCTGATTCGACGGAACGCGCGGGTCTCCGAGAGCTCCAAAAAGAATCGCATCGAAGTCGCGCCGGAGCATTTCGGGCGCGTCATGCGGCAGCGTCGTCCCGTCGCGGAGGAATCGGTCAGCTCCCCAGTCAAAATGGGTGAACGCAAGTTTCTTCCCGCCAGCGGCGCAGGCCGCCTCGAGCGCCTTCACTGTCGTCGGCGTTACTTCCTTGCCGATCCCGTCTCCGGCAATCACGGCAATTCGTTTCGTGTCCGTCATCAAGCTCCTTCAAGTATTACATGAGCTTCAACTTCGCGTATTCGGCCTTCGCCTGCTTGAGAACCGGAACATCCGGATCAGCATTCTTCCACAATGCAAGAAAATCTTGATACGCAGCGCGAGCTTTCGCACGCGGGGCGTCCGCGTCGGCGCCCTTCTCCGCTGCCGCCTGCATCGCATACGCGCGCGCGAGGCCGAGGCGCGCGAGCGGTCCGATTGGCTGGTTCAGCACGATGCCGCGATGGTCCAGGATTTTCTTAAACTCTGCTGCGGCTTCGGTGCCGTTCCGGGATGCAAGATAAGCCTGCCCCCGAACATATGCCGAGTACAAACCGGTCGGTTCCGAAGGGAGACCGGCCAACTCGTAGGGAGCAACGGGCTGAAGAAGCTCAATAGCTCTCGAAGGGTCCTTACGGTGGAGGACGACCTGCGCGTCAATAATCGGTACCCATACCGACTGCACCAACGTGTTCTCCGGGAAGCGGTTCGCCAAATCATCGGCCAAGGCTTGGGCGTGGGCCACGTCGGCCCCAAAGCTCAGCGCCAAAGCCACTTCGCCTTGCACTCCGGGACCTTTCGAATGCGACAGCGCCACAGCGGCCCCTTGCAGAACTTCGCTTGAAGTCCCGAAGAGCGCTTCACGCAGGGAGGAGTCGGCCTCGTAGGTTGCTACAACATTCTGTCCCTCCGCCCGCTCCGCTGAGAGGACGGCCCGTCTGGAGAGTTCGCGCGCCTTCGCTAGTTGCCCCGAATAGGCGGCCGTGTCCGCCTCAAGAGCCAGCATCCTGTCTTCCGTTCCCGGCTTGCCTACGGCCCAGGCCGCTTGCTGCTCCATGCCCGCCCGATCGTCGCGCAGAAATGCCAGGAAATAGCGTCCAAAGCGAATTCCGTTATAATCCTTTGCCCGCTGATCTCCCTCACGGAGCGCGGCCTCCGCCTTGTCCAGTTGCCCAAGGGCCAGATACTCGACAGCGAGGTCAGCCCACACAAGCGGAACGCCTGGGTTCAAGCGCAGCGATTCGCGTTGAGCCTCCGCGCCCTTCTCATAATCTCCGAGGCTATCGAACGCGTCTCCCAGGAACCCATGGGCGGCCCAGTCCCGAGGATAGGTAAGGACCCACTGTTCACAAAGTTCTCTCATCTTCTCCAGATTGCCGGTTACGAAGAAGAAGTAATACAAGGTGATGCGAAATTTCTCTGGCTCACTTGCGCGGTCTCGCAGCTCATACGCTTTTCGAAGGTTCTCGCTCCCCAGATCATCCTTTCCCACAGTGAAATAGGAACCCCCGAGTGCACCGTATGCCAGGGCAAACTTAGGGTCGAGTTCCACAGCACGTTGGAAAAATGGAATCGCTTCGGTATCCCCTTTGCTCCACCTGGTCTTCAAACCCAGACTCAACGCCTTCAGCGCTTCGAGCGACGGCGTAGTGGCTTGCTCGAGAGGGGCATCAAATTTCTGCACACTGCTCAGCGATTCTCCCAGTTTCGCCCGCAGCTTCGTTGCGGCTCGACCGAGTGCATCGAGCACCCTTTCTTTGCCTGCCGCCTGCACCTGTTCTTCCGCCAGCGAATCACCCGTCGTGCAGTTGATCGCGTCGAGCCCGATTACATAATCGTTGCCAAAGCTGGCGATCGAGCCTCCAATGTATGCCTTGCTTCCAACGCGATGGCAGAGATCGCGAGTGATTTGCGGCGTCAGCTTCGCATCCTGTGACTTGTCCATGAGCTGGAGCGTTTGGCGGATACGCTCATCCGACATGAGGCTCAAGAAGGGGGACTGCTGCAACTGGACAGCGAGGCCTTGGCGAAGCGTGCCGTCGAAGGCCGGGTCACCGGTCGTGTTTGTGAAGTCAGCGAGGACAATGGTGTCTTTGTCCGTGAGCGCGTGCGCCTTCGTGAAAAAGTCACTACGAAATCCGCCCAGGTTGAAAACAAAAGCGGCGAGGAAACCCACAGCTACGAAAATTGCCGTTGCGAAGCCCAAGCGGGCAGACGCCGGGAACGCGTTCTGGCGCTCCGGGCGGCTCTGTTTTCGAAGCGCAGCCGCGTTGCGCTTCTCCCAGCGGCGTTGTTTTCGGAGTACAGCCAAGGTGTGCCGCTCCGAGTGGTGTTGTTTTCCGAGTGCAGCGGCGACGCGGCCTGAATCGAAATCTCGTGGCACGACAGCAGCCGAAGCGCTCGAATCGCGCTTGAGCCTCTGCAAATCCGCGCGAATCTCAGCCGCGCTCTGGTATCGCAGCTTGCGGTCTTTCTCCAACGCCTTGTGGATGACCTCTTCCAGTTTTGGAGAAACATCGGGATTCAGCCGTACTGGCGCGGCGGGCGCGCGATTCAGAATCGCTTCCGCAATCACGCCGGAAGTCTCGCCCCGGAAAGGCAGCACCCCGGTCGTCATCTCGTAGAGCACCGCACCAAAAGAGAACAAATCCGTGCGCGCATCCAGCTCCTCGCCCCGCACTTGCTCGGGTGACATATAGGCGATGGTGCCGATTGCGGCGCCCCGTTGAGTAAGTTGCTCCAGCTCGCTGGCTGTCGGCATTGCCGAAAGGCTCGCGGCAAATTCAGGTTCGGTCAGCTTCGCCAACCCAAAATCCAAAATCTTGGCGTGCTCGCGCTCGGTGACAAATATGTTGGCGGGCTTGATGTCCCGATGAATGATTCCTCTGCTGTGGGCCGCGTCGAGTGCATCCGCAATTTCGGTCCCCAATTCCAGCACATCCCCAACGGGCAGCGCCTTGCCGGAAATGCGATCCTTCAGAGTCTGGCCGCCCAGAAATTCCATGGCAATAAATTGCTGGCCGGCTTCTTCCCCGATTTCGTAGATCGTGCAAATGCCGTGATGATTCAACGCCGAGGCCGCTTGCGCTTCGCGATGAAAGCGCTCGAGCGCCGCGGAATCGCGGGAGATTCCACCGGTGAGGAATTTAAGGGCGACGAACCGGCGGAGCTTGGTGTCTTCCGCCTTGTAGACCACGCCCATACCGCCACCACCAATTTTTTCGATGATGCGGAAGTGCGCGATCGTCCGGCCAATTAGGGACTGAGATTCCGGCATTTGCGGCCAATCTTAGGTTCGCGCCGCATGCGAGTCAAGACGCGCACTGCCAGCGTTTCAAGAAAATCTTACGCGCCTGCTGTCTCGGCTGTTGCGTCTTCGGCGCCGGGCCAGAATTCGGTGATGTAAACTCCCGCCAAAATCAGAATGCCTCCGAGGAGGAACATGCTCGTCAGCTTATCACCCAGAAAAATCACCGCCAGAAACGTGGCAAGCAGCGGCTCGACGTACGTAAACACGGCAAGCCTCGACGCCGTGATATGCCGCAACGCCCAAAAGAAAATCAGGTAAGCGAACACCGACGCGACCAGCACTACATACGCCATCCCCAGCCATCCAACCCACCCAATTCCCTTCCACTGAAGATGTACCGCCTGTCGGATACCCATCGGCAACAAAATAATCGCGCCCACCATATTGCAAAACGTGTTCATCGAAATCGTGTCGTATTGCCGCGCGACCTTCTTGGCCAGCACGGTATAAATCGCAAAGCCCATGGTTCCCGTGATGGCCACCAGGTCTCCCACCCACGTTCCGCTGTGCATCTTCAATTCTTCCCCGCCCACCAATACGGCAATGCCCGCCACGCACAACGCCATTCCCACAATCTTGCCTCGCGTGATTTGCTCCAGCCGGTGCGCCCGCGCGAGAATCAGCACGAATATCGGCCCGGTGGCTACAATCAGCGCGGAGTGGCCCGCGGTCGTATAGTCCAGGCCGACAATAAAAAGGCCGCGATTGATCACCACGCCGAAAAATCCCAGCACCACGAAATTCCAGAGGTCCTTGCGATTGAAATGGGAACGCCTTGGCGCCGCGAAATAAAGCGGCAACATCAAAACGCCCGATAAAATAATGCGGAAGGAAGTCAGCGTGTAGGGATCAAAATACCGCAGGGTGATTTTCGCAATCACGAAATTGAACGACCATCCCAGGACCATCACCAGGATCAGCGAATACAGGAGCACAGGATGGCGCGGACGTTCCACCGATTACGTAAGTACCTCCCGCCGCACCGTTAATTTTTCAATGCGGTCGAGCTTCGGCCGATATCCAATGCCGGGCCCCGACGGAACTTTAATCGTCCCTTTCGGCGTCACTTCCACTTCGGGCTCGATGATGTCTTCCACCCAGTAGCG
>DASRQP010000284.1:0-5163 GCA_035696585.1 Candidatus Acidiferrales bacterium
TTCAAAGGGGCACGAATTTTCGCGCGTGGATTTTTCGCATATTGAGGAATACATTTCTGAATTCGCGAACGGGACTGGCGGCGTCGCTGACAGTCGCTGTGGAAGATGAAGAAGAACTGGAGAATGCGCCAGCGGCGGTGACGCGCGAGACGCCGGAGTCAATTCTGTTCGAGCGGGCGAACCAAGAAGCGATTCAGGGAGCGATCGAAAAACTGGCGCTTCCCTTCCGTGAAGTGGTGCTGCTTTGCGATGTCGAGGAAATGTCGTACGGGGAAATTGCTGAGACGCTCGCGATTCCCGTGGGTACAGTGATGTCGAGGTTGGCGCGGGCGCGTCGCGTGCTGCGCGGTGAATTGCGAGACAAAGTAGTGAGGACTTGACGTTTTTCGGGTGAACCATGGCGTGCGAACGTTTTTCCGGCGAATTGGGACGCAATAAGCTAGACGCGTTTGTGGACGGCGAGTTTTCCGCCGATGCACAGCGGGAGTTCGACGCGCATTTGCAGACGTGCGCGTCTTGCGCGGCGGACATGGCGAGCCGCGTTCAACTGAAAAGCGCGGTGAAACGCGCCGGGCGACGATTTGCGCCGAGCGCGGATTTTCGATGGAAGATCAAAGAGCAAGTGCTGCCGCGGAAGCGCAACTGGTCTGCGGGTTGGATTCCGGCGGTTGCGGCGGCGGCGGCGGTGATTTTATTTGCGACTGTTTGGATGCTGGGACGATGGACGGCAGGTTCGCAGGCGCCGATTGGGGAGCTGGTTGATTTGCACATCGCGACGCTGGCGAGCGCGAATCCGGTCGACGTGATTTCGACGGACCAGCATACGGTGAAGCCGTGGTTCGAGGGGAAACTGCCGTTTGTCGTTAATCTACCGGAGTTGGCGAATTCACCGTTCACGCTGCTCGGCGGGCGCGTGACGTATCTCGAGCAAACGCCCGGAGCCGCGCTGTTGTTTCAGTATCGCAAGCATCGCCTTTCGGTATTCATTTTTCAGGACCGTCCACAATGGAAAAACGTTAGCGCGGCAGGAGTGCCCGAGCAGCATGCGTCATTTTGGGTGGAGACGTGGAGCACAGGCGGGCTACGCTATTTTGTTGTCGGTGACACGAGTGCCGCAAACGTCGAGCAGCTCAGCGAATTGATGAAGTCAGCCGCGAATGCGAAGTGACGCTCCTGCGTTAATATTTGTAAAAGCCGCGGGAGGATTTGCGGCCTAGCCAGCCGGCGGCGACGTATTTTTTGAGCAACGGGCAGGTACGATATTTGGGGTCGCCCAGGCCCGCGTGAAGCACTTCGAGAATATCCACGCAGACGTCGAGGCCGATGAAATCGGCGAGCTCGAGCGGGCCCATCGGATGATTCATTCCCAACTTCATTACGGCGTCGACGGATTCAGGCGTCGCGACACCTTCCATTACAGTGTAGGCGGCTTCGTTGATCATGGGCATGAGGACGCGATTGGAAACGAAGCCTGGCGAATCGTTGACGGCGACTGGTTTTTTGCCGAGCTTTTCGCAGAGCGACGTGATGAGCGCGAAAGTCGTGTCGCTGGTTTGCAGGCCGCGAATCACTTCGACGAGCGTCATAACGGGAACAGGATTCATGAAGTGCATGCCGATGAAATTTTCGGGGCGGCTGGTTTTTGCCGCGAGCGCGGTGATGGACATGGACGAAGTGTTGCTGGCGAGGATTGCGCCGGGACGAAGAGCGGCGTCAGCTTCCTTGAGGACGCGCTCTTTTAGTTCGCGCTGCTCGGGAACGGCTTCGACGGCGATGTCGGCGGAGACGAGAGCTTTCGCGTCGGTGGTGATTTTGATGCGGGCGAGAGTGGCGGATTTATCGGCTTCGGTGATTTTTGCTTTTTTGACTTCGCGATCGAGATTCTTGCCGATAGTGTCGAGTGCGCGGTCGAGATATTTTGGGTCCACGTCGCGAAGAATGACGGAATAGCCCGCTTTGGCGAAAACGTGCGCGATGCCGTTGCCCATGGTGCCCGCGCCGATGACGGCTACCGTTTTGATTGCGTCGAGAGTCATGAAGCCTCCGAGGAAAATTCGAGAAGGATTAGGGAATCACGGGCGAGGCGAGAAATCAAGGAAGACTAATGCTGGGGTTAGCCAACAAATAGTAAGGGATTTGCAAGCCGCAAGGAGCATGAAACTCTTCATGAGTGAAGTGAAAGCCGAGTCCCTCGATGATGTGACGCGACGAGGCATTCGCAGGATGGTGGCCGGCGGAAAGGGCTTTCGCGCGGAGCGTCTCGAAAGCATACGCAATGACGGCGCGGGCGGCTTCCTTGGCGAAACCCTGGCCCCAAAATTCCGGACGCAGATGAAAGCCCAGTTCATGAATTTTCTCTTCCAGTTTATACGGACGCAAACCGGCGCAACCGACGTGTTGGCCGTCTGAGAGCAGAAACACTGGCCAATACTGAAAGTGATGCTCTCGCAGCGAGTCGTTTTCTTTTTTGAGGCGATGCTCAATTTGTTCAGGCGAGAAAGGGCCGCCGATGAATTGCGTGACGCGATTATCTCCCCAGAGCGCGACAGCGAGAGGAAGATCGTCGCGTGACCAGCAGCGGAAGCCGAGGCGAGATGAGCGAAGGAAATAATCTGGCGCGGCGGGCATTTGGCTACTGGGGAGGGGCGGCGTCGATGACTTGGTGGACGATTTCGCGGGCGCGATCTTCGTCCTCGGGGAGAACGCGGAGGGCGATGGGGCCGGACTCGGGGCGGTCGACGTAGCAGGCGACGCCGATTTCGGCTAGACAGGATTTCAGAATATCCGCCATGAGCGCGTCATTGATTGCGCCGCTGCCCGCGGCGTTGCTCGCGTCATTATTTGCGGCATGGCCGGACCACACTTCGGCGGTGGCGTCCTCGGGATAAAGTTCCTTCAGAGTTTCGTGGCGGATGTCGTCGGCGCCTTCGTCGTCTTCGGCGGGGATTTCATTTGTGGCGTCGGGAGGTTCGGCGCGCAGAGGCGCATTGGCTGTGGCGCTGAGGACTTCATCGAGAACGTTTTGAGCGTCGGTGAGACTTGTGGCAGGAACCCAGATTTCGAGTTCGGAAAGTTCGGATGAAAAGACGAGGCGCGCGTCGAGGTCTTCACGGTTGTAGGGAATTTTCGCGGTGTCGAGCGCGGCGGTGATGGCGGAGAAGGTCACGCCGTTCGCGCCTTTCCAGAGGAGCGTGGGTTGCGTCATTTCGTCGGAGGGAGTGCGGAGTTTGTGGTCGACGTCTGCTTCGGACGGCAACGCGTCGACGAGGTCCACGTCGCAATCGTTGCAGTGCGTGAAGCCGCGGCGATATTCGTATTTGCAAACAGGGCAGAACATTATTTGGCTCTATTCCTGCTGACTCCCCAATTTAGAACCGGGCATGGAGCAGCCGCAAAGCAGATTCCTCGCTGGATGCTGGTCGCATCCGCTCGGAATGACAAAACTGCAAACGGCACAGAACATTCGAGAGTCAATTTTACAGTGCGCGCGGAAGTTTGCAAGTTAAGCGCGCACTAGTGAAGAGGAATACAGATTCCTCACTTCCGAGGATGAGAGATGCTGAACGAAAAGGACTGCATGATGACGCGCGCTTCGTCGGAATCCAGAGGTGACAAAACGACTTCCGGCTCGGAGGCGATTCTATTGTCATCCGTCTTGGCAATGTCTCGTGCGCGAAAATAGTAGGTCTGGCCCGCGTCGGCGGTGAAATGAGCGGCGGCGGTTGAGCGCTTGGGGCCTATCCAGCCGAGACCCGTCCTGTCGGATTGCCAGTTGGCGCAAAGGTGATGCTCGCCCGGTTCAACAACGATGTAGAAGTAGGAATTGGCGTGGGTGGCGCCGACCCAAGTGCCGTCGACGGCGAAGCGCGTCGTGGGACGCGGAGCGGTGTTGTACTTGAGATCGTCCTGAAGGAAGTAGACGAGCGCCTTTCCGGACTCAGCAGCGGGCGAAGCTGGCGGCTGCTTGGTCGTGCGGATATCGAATTTGACGTTGGCGGGGCCACAGGCGGAGTCGGTTTGCGCGGTGGCGAACATGGGGCAGGCTAACAAGAACAAAAGAATGAGAGTTGAACGGGCAGGAGTCATTTTCGGCCTCCGGTGCGCGAAATAACAATGCGCCGTACGGTCAACGCTACTGATTATGAGACGCTTTAAGAGGCGAAAGGTTTCAGGAAGAAGCTGGTGATGTGAGAGTGGCGGAATCCTAGGCGGACCGCGAAAAAACACGTTTGGGAGGGCCCGCCACGGCGGGCAAGCGGCAGGCAGGACGAAAACAAAAACGCAAACTGGGTAGCGGCGTCAAACCAACCCTACAACCTCACGTCAGTTCGCAAAAGGCGCGAACGGGACGTGAGCTACAGGCGTTCGACGGCCATGGCTACGGCGATGCCGCGCTTCGGTTGCGGCGCTGCAATTTGTAGAGCGGCAGGGCAGAACATTGACGGTTCAATGTTACTTTTGCGGATGAGACGAGCTGAATGAAAACGAACGCATCAGAACCCGAGCCTCATCGCTATCCAGGCGTGACAATCGAACTTCGGCCGTGGATGACAAAGAGCAGAAGCCGCAGAACTTCGCAAAAGCCGCGAAGCTCTGCGCTACAAAAACAGGGATCTACGGGCGTTCGACGGCCATGGCTACGGCGTTGCCACCGCCGAGGCACAGGGCGGCGATGCCGCGCTTCAGGTTGCGACGCTGCAATTCGTAGAGCAGCGTGACGAGGATGCGCGCGCCGCTTGCGCCGATGGGATGGCCGAGAGCGACCGCGCCGCCGTTGACGTTGATTTTTTCGGGATTCAATTTCAGTTCGCGCGCGACGGCGATGGCTTGCACGGCGAAGGCTTCGTTGAGTTCGATCAAGTCGACGTCCTTGTCGCGGTCCCAGCCCGTTTTCTTAAGAAGTTTTTCGACGGCCTGCACGGGCGCCATCATGACCCATTTGGGCTCGACGCCGCCGACAGACTGCGCGACGATGCGCGCAATCGGTTCTTTGCCGAGGCGCTGCGCGTTGCGTTCGCTGGTGACGACGACGGCCGCGGCTCCGTCGTTTGTGCCGGGGGCATTACCTGCGGTGACGGTGCCGTCTTTCTTGAATGCGGCGCGGAGTTTGCCGAGAGCTTCGAGAGACGTGTCTTCGCGCGGCGTTTCGTCCTTGCTGATGAC
>DASRQP010000285.1:0-4696 GCA_035696585.1 Candidatus Acidiferrales bacterium
CTTTCCTTTTTCATTAGCAACCTCGACGTGGATTTCGCTGGGACGCCCCATCTCAACGCCTTGCGTTATCGAGAGATGCTCGCCGGTTTTCAGCTTGTTGTGGCGCACCAAATATGCGCCGAGTGAGCCGCCCGCGGAGCCAGTCGCCGGATCCTCGATGATTTCCCATGGCAACATGCCGCGCGCAAAAGCCTTCCCGCGTCCGCCAAGCGCGAAGCAATAGGCCATCGTGCTGTTGCCATTGAGCGCGTGAAACAGCGCGCGCAGGTTAACGTGGATGCGCTTCAGCGTTGCCTTGCCTCGCAGCGGAACCATCAAATTAAAAATTCCTGTGGACACAGATTCAATCGGCAAATCGGAATCGATGTCGCTGGCACGCAAGCCGAGCGCTGCCGCCAGAGTTTCGCGCGAGAATTTGGGAGTCTTGAAACGTGCCTCTTTCTGCGTCATCGTTACGCGCACAGGCCTCCCGTCGCGAAATGTAATTTCGACAGGCAGGATCCCCGCGCCGGTTTGCTGCTGAATTTGCACTTGGCCTTCCGAAGCAGGCACCACGCCCAGTTCCGCGAGCAGAAACCAAGTACCAATCACCGGATGCCCGGCCAAGGGCAGTTCGCGCGTGGTGGTAAAAATTCGGAGCCGCGCAAGGGCGCGATTGTTGGTGGGCCGCTGGACGAACACGGTCTCCGCCAGATTCATTTCGCGCGCAATCGCCTGCATCTGCGAGCGAGACAAATTATCACCGTCAGTGATGACGGCGAGCGCGTTTCCCTCGAATGGTTTCGAGGTGAAAACGTCGAGTTGGTACAGGCGTCGTTTCAAAGCAGTCTCCGCTTGTTTGGTGAAGGCCCGTTAAATGCATTCCAATTCTGCCACTGGTTCTGTGATTTTGCGCATTTTGGTTTTCATTGCTGGACTGACACGAGCAGGACAATTTGGCTCGTCGAAATATTGGGATACTACAGTTTCTTCACGGTCGCGCATACTTCGTCGAGCACGCGCTTCGTCGTTTCCGCCCGCGTCGTCTCCGCATAGACCCGCAACATCTCTTCCGTTCCTGAAACGCGAACAAGCAACCAGCCGATGTCGCCAAGGAATATTTTTTCGCCGTCAAGTCTCTCGTGACGCACCACAGGCCATTCGAGCAGTTTCGTCATTTTCGCTGAACCAAAAAGCGCGATGGCCTTTTCCTTCTGCCCGGGACGCAATTCCAAATCCACGCGCCCGTAGTGATGCTCGCCGAATTCCTTTTCGAGCATGCGCACCAGTTCGCCGAGCCTCTTGCCGTGCCATGCCATTACTTCGGCAAGAAGCAGCGCGCTCACGGTCGCGTCGCGCTCCGGCAAATACAATTTCGTGGCGATGCCGCCGCTCTCTTCTCCGCCAATCAAGATGTCGCGTTCGAGCATCAACTCGCAGATGTACTTGAAGCCGATGGGCGTCTCGTAAACCTTCCGGCCAAATTTTCCGGCGATCTGGTCAATCATCTTCGTCGTCGAAAACGTTTTGACCACGTCGCCCTCGAGCTTCCGTGTGCCTGCCAAATGCCAGAAGAGGATGGAAAAGATCTGGTGCGGCGTGATGAACGTGCCGTCCGCGTCGACCGCGCCGATGCGGTCGCCATCGCCGTCAGCGGCAAATCCCGCATCGTAGGCGCCGTTCCGTACAGCCTCTGCCAGCGCGGCAATATGTGGCTCAATCGGCTCGGGATTCACGCCGCCAAAAAGCGGATCGCAATTTCCGCGAATTTCGTCGCACGCGATCCCATGGCGGAGGAAAAGCTCGTGCAGTAGACCCGCAGCGGATCCGTGCATCGGGTCGGCCACAAAACGGAATTTCGTTCCGCGCAGGCGTTCCCAGTCGACCAGCTTGTCGAGCGTTTCCAAATACGGCGTGCGTACGTCCAATGAATGGATTAAATCCTGGCGCGGAGGCAACGTGGTTGTATTGCTCTTGAGTACAGCCTCCAGTTCTTTTTCGATCTGGGCGGTAATTGCCGGGGACCCGGAGCTTCCGTAGCTCGCCTTATACTTCACGCCATTCCAGCGGTAGGGATTGTGGCTCGCGGTGATCATGATTCCGCCGGCGGCGCCACGCTGCCGCACCAGCAGAGAAATCGCAGGTGTGGGGCACAGTTCATCCGCCAACCAAACGGGCGTTCCGGTGGCGGCCACGACTTCCGCCGCAGCGCGCGCGAACAGCGGGCCGCCGAATCGCGCGTCATAGCCGATCAGGACACCATTTTGTGGATTCTCGGCGCGAGTGACGTATCGCGAAATCGCTGCGGCGACTTTGTGAACATTTGCAACTGTGAAATCCTCGGCGATCACGCCGCGCCAACCGTCGGTCCCGAAGTGGATTTGCGTCACAATTGGAAAGTATATGCGGTTGTCTAGCTTAGAGTAAATCTCGTCGTCGGTTCTCTTCCAACCATTTCACGACTTTGCCTACGTCTTGGGCTCTTTCACGCGGGCAAATTAGCAAAGCGTCATGCGTCTCCACAACGACTAGGTCGCGCACGCCAATCGCCGCGACGAATTTCTTGCGGCTCCACAGAAAGTTTCCAGTTGCATCGAGCGCGAACGAATCTCCCAGCGACACATTCTGGCCCGGTTTGCGTGCCAGCAGTTCGTGAACTGCGGCCCAAGACCCGATATCGCTCCAACCGATTTTCGCGGGCAGCACGAAAACGCGCTCTGTTGCGTGCTTCCTGGATTTTCCGTGAGCGGTACGCGAACGAGTCGCCGGCTCCATAATGGCGTAATCCACGGAAATGTTTTCGAGTCGCGGATAAATCCGGCGAAGGGCTCGCGCATATCCGGGCGTGCCGATAGACTGTTGCAGCTCGCCAAGCGCGCGCCACGTTTTCGGCAGATATTTCCGCAGGCATTCCAGAAAAGTGGAAACGCGCCAGAAGAACATTCCCGCGTTCCAAAAATATCGACCCGACTCCACGTATCTTTTCGCGCGCGCCGCGTTCGGTTTTTCCGCGAATCGCCGGACGATATATGCGGGAATTCTCTCGTTCCGAGTTGCCATGCCGGCGCGTTCGATGTAGCCGAATCCAGTTTCCGGATGCGATGGCGGAATTCCCAGCACCACGAGGTTTCCTGGGCTGCTGGCAATCTTCATTGCCGCGCGAACAACTTTGCGATACTGCGTCGCGTCGGCAATGTGATGATCCGCGGGCAGGACGGCCATCAATGCGTCGCCATGCTCTTGCGCAAGATGAATCGCCGCGAGCCCAATAGCCGCCGCGGTGTTGCGTCCAACGGGCTCGGCTAAAATTTGTTTGCGCGGCATGTGCGGCAACTCGCGCTGCACGCCCGCCGCCTGCTCTTCATTGGTCACCACCCAAAGCTGATTTTCTACAAATAGCGGAGCCAGACGATCCGCTGTTTCGCGGAGCATGCTTTTCGAACTCACAATGTCGAGAAGCTGTTTCGGCGTTCTTGCCCGGCTGCGCGGCCAAAAGCGCGTGCCTCGCCCGCCGGCCAGCAGCACAGCGCACGTCGTGATTTTCCGAGAGTTCTTCATATCGAAAAGCCGCCGGGCACATGAGCGTGCAACATTGTAGTTCGTGTCGCCGGCACGAAGCGAAGATCGCGCAGGATCGCCGGCACGGGCCAGGCCTGCGGGCTCGAATATTCGATTTCCGCGTCCGGAACCTCAATTGTTCCGGTTCCTTCGATAATGATGAGGACCTCCATCAAACCCGCGGGCTTCACTCGACGCTGGGGCTCGGCGAAAATTGACTTGGTCACGACGAAATGGGAGCACTCAACCAGCGTGTGGACCGCATTGTGAGTTTCGTTTAGTTCCACCCGCGCGATTTTGCCGCCGTGTTGTTCACCGAAACGAATCACGTCCAGAGATTTCTCAATGTGCAGCCCGCGTGGCTTGCCTTCAGGCGTCAGCCGATTGAAATCGAAGACGCGATACGTGATGTCTGAATTTTGCTGAATCTCGCAAATCGTCATTCCCGGCGCAATCGTGTGCACGGTGCCCGCGGGAACAAAAATTGCATCTCCGGCGCTCACAGGAACGCGCTCGAGGCATTCCTCCGCGTTTCCATCGGTGATCGCGCGACGAAAGGTTTCGCGAGTCACACCTGATTTGAGCCCAACGCGCACTTCCGCGCCCTTGCGCGCGGAGATGATGTACCACATTTCCGTTTTCCCCACACCGCCGACCGCTGCCTCATTTTTTCGCGCGTAATCGTCGTCGGGATGCACCTGCACGGAAAGTTTTTGTTCAGGGAAAATGAATTTCGCTAGCAGGGGAAACGGCCTATCGCGCGAGACGTTGCGTCCCGACCAATCGTCGCTCATGCGCGGCCAAGCATTGCCGAGCTTTTGCCCGGCGTATGGCCCGTCGGCAAATCGGCAGTCGTTGCCGGTGAGCCAGACTTCGCCAATGGGCTCTGGCAACGATTGCTTGTCCGGAAAAAATGGCGCGAGACTCCGCGCGCCCCAAATGCGCGGCACGAATTGAGGTTCCAGCCGGACGGGCCGCAGTTTCACAACTTATCCGCGAGTTGCGGCCGAGCTCACGACCGTCTCGGCGCGAAAAAAGCTGGACATCCGGCGCAGGCCCTCTTCAATACGCTCCATCGAAGTCGCGTAAGAAAGCCGCAAATAGCCGGGCGCGCCGAAGGCCTCGCCGGGAATCACCACGACGTGTTCGCGTTCGAGCA
>DASRQP010000286.1:0-11075 GCA_035696585.1 Candidatus Acidiferrales bacterium
ATCAGTTACGCGATGCCAACGCGCCTGAACCCGATGCACGAACGCATTTATTTCCACGAAGTGGAGACGACAACGTATCCGCTGTTCGATCATCCGCCGTACACGCTGGCGCTGGCGGTGAAAATGGCGGAAGTCGCTGAGTCCGCGCCGCTCGATTTGCTCCACGTACATTACGCGATTCCGCATTCTGTGAGTGCGCTACTGGCGCGCGAGATGTCCGCGCCGCGGCGCTTGCCCTTTATCACCACGCTGCATGGCACCGACATTACGCTCGTCGGCAATGATCGCAGCTACCTGCCCATCACGCGGTTTTCGATTGAGAAGAGCGACGGCGTGACGGCGATTTCAGAGTACCTGCGCGAACGCACTGTGGAGGAGTTCGATATTCACCGGCCGATTGAAGTGATTCGCAATTTCGTGAATTGCGACCTTTATTGCCGCCCCGAGGATCAGAGCCGCCGCAACGAGTGGGCGCCGAATGGCGAACCGATTTTGATGCATCTCTCGAATTTCCGTCCCGTGAAGCGCATCACCGACGTAATCGAGATTTTCGCCTTGGTGCGCGAGAAGATGCCCGCGAAGCTGTTGATGATCGGCGATGGCCCGGACCACGGCGCCGCCGAGCATCTGGTGAAGGAGAAAAAGTTGCGGCGCGACGTTTTCTTTCTTGGCAAGCAATCGCGCATTCAGGATTTCCTCGGCCTCGCGGATGTTTTCCTGCTTCCTTCGGATTTGGAATCGTTTGGTCTGGCGGCGCTGGAGGCCATGTCGTGCGAAGTGCCGGTGGTTGCGACGAACGTCGGCGGCGTCCCGGAAGTGGTAACGCACGGCGTGGACGGTTTTCTGGTTGCGCCGCGTGACGTTGCCGGCGCGGCCAAATATGCCATTGAGATTCTCTCGCGCGCCGATCGCGGCCGCGAAATGGGGAAACAGGCGCGCCTCAACGCACGCAAGAAATTCTGCTCGAACGACGTGATTCCGCTCTACGAAGCCTATTATCAGCGCGTACTCGAAGCATCCTCGTCCGCCGCCCGCGCGTAGCTTCTCGCCGACTGTTCACGGGAAATTATTTGCCCCGAATTATGACATCGGCCCAGGTGTGTCCGTGCTCCTGAAGTCTTATTGAAATGACGATGCGGGCTGAATCGAATCGACGACGCAGTTGATGTCGGCTTGTGAAACTACGCCTGGCTGGGCGGATTTCGAAGTGAAGAGCAGCCGCATCTGCTGCTCATGCGAATCGAAGAGGCGTACGACGACAGCGTGGTCAGTGGCTGGATCACCGAACTGCAATCCCCGAATGTTCCCCGTCTGGAACGCGTAAATTGTCTTGCTGCCGTAAGCGCCGAACCCAAGCTTCCACTGCAGCAGCGTGTCGATGCGGACAGCTTTGTCCCTGGACATAAGGGGTGAAAGGCCCGCAGGCGAAGCGCCGTAGACCGCGTCGTACAGCGCGTAGTTACTTGGAAAGAAATCAGCGCCGAAGATCGTCCGGTATTGCTGGTAGGTCTGAGGATTTCCCGTGCGTATGCTGTCTACGATATTTTTCTCGCCTTCGGGATTGAAGAACAGCAGCACAGCGCCGGATTTGAAATCGATCTCCGAACGGTCGTTCTGCGAGTTCTGCTTGTCGATGCCTTTCCACGGCACCCCAAACTGGAATCCGTAGAATGAGAGGCCTTTCTCTTGAATCGGCGACGCGACGGTGGAGGGCAGAGGCTCAGGAACGTCCCTAAGGAAAGGCGATGAGGCGGCCCAATGGCGCGCCTCGAAGTAAATCAGCGTTTGCAGGCCGAAGAGCAGCACATAACAGCCGACGGCTAGGGCGACTAGCGCCAGTATGACGGTGGCGCGCGCGGATTCTTTTTTCTCGGGCATGGCGTCGAGATGCGAATCTAACAGGCTCGACGCCAGAGTGCAAACTCCCAGAAAACGCTTCGGCTAGAGAACAGCTGGTCGAAATTAGCTGTCGTGGTGGCCGTTCCCGTTTCCGTTGCCATTCCCGCCGTGAGCTGCTTCGTCGCCATCCTTATAGAGATACTTAATGGAGTGCTTGTAAACGAGCAGGTTCGGGCTGCCGAAGCGGGTGAGCTTGATGCAATCCTGGTCATACCATTCGACGATGCCGCGAAGCACTTCACCATCGGTCAAGACAACAGCAACGGGCGTGTGCGCCTGCATTTGCTTGACGTAGTAAAAGTTCTCGGCGTGCGTTTGATCCGGCGGAGCCGGTTTTTTGCGCGGGGCAGGGCCCTGAGGCTCGTGCGTTGCGCGCGGGGCGTATTGTTCCTTCACCTCTGTGAGGGTGGGACGAAATAGCTTGCGGTTCACGATTATGGCTCCTTGCGTTTTACTGCGCTGCTTATTTGACTGCACAAACCCAGGCTGGGTTTCCTATAAATTGAAATTATTTTTGACAGCTCCATTCGACGACCTAATCAGCGGTTACCAAGAGTTACGGCTAAAGCATCCAGCCCAAGTTGCCTGCCAACATTGCGGCGCAACCGGCTCTGCAAACGATCCAGGCCGTCCGTGGCCCGCGCGACCCATTTGTCTGTAATGCTGCCTGCCAGTCGCTCAAGCTCATCTCGCAGATCTGGGTTGCGGGGCACGAAATTCTTTGGGCTATGGGACAACTCAAGCAGGTCTGCCAACAGACTATAGAACAGCGGAAGCAGATTTTCAAACGATTCTGATTCGTTTTTGGCGAGCCGCGCCGTCGCCGCAAAAATCGCGCGGTAGGATTTGCCGGCTGCCGCATCCGCAATCAAGCGCAGAACTTCACGACGAAGCCGCGCCGACTCCTCCAAATCCAGTCCCAGCGCCGCACCGGGGCACCCGTCCGCCAGTTGCGCGGCGAGCTTGCGCTCCGGAGCTTTCCATTTGGTGCGCTCCTTTAGGAATCTGTCGATTTCTTCAGCCGGCACGGGCGCGAACCAGAAAGTCAGGCAGCGCGAACGAATCGTCGGGAGCAGGGAATCAACGCGCGGCGCCAGCAGAATCAGTGTGGCGCTCTCGGGTGGCTCTTCGAGAATCTTGAGGAAGACGTCGGCATCCGTCCAGCGCATCGTATCTGCGCCATCGAGAATGAAAATGCGCCGACGGCCCTGCGGCCGGAAATACGCGGCGCGCTGCACGGCCCGCAACTGCCCCATGCGAATCATCGGCCGCGCGACGGGATTCTTCCGGCGGACAGGATCCGGAACGATGGCCCACACGTCGGGATGAGTTTCCAGGAGCAGCGGCATGCGCTCGACCGTCGCGGCGTCGGGGTTTTCCCCGCGCTCCCCAAGGCCTTGCTCGATCAGCGCAGCCGGATCGGCCAGCCGCGCGATTTTCACGCACGTGGCGCACTCGCCGCAAAAGTCGTCGCGGAGCTTTTCGCAATTTGCCGCCTGCGCGAACATTCGCGCGAGCGTGTACTTCCCCACGCCCGGCGGGCCCACGAAGAGCAAAGCGCTGGGCACATGTTCACGGCTGAGCATCGCGCGCAGGGAGGAGACGATTCGTTCGTTGCCGAGAAAGTCGCTGAAGCCCATCAGGATTTGCCGGAGCGCCGCGGACTTCTTAAAACGCGGCGGTCGACAACCTCCATGATTTCACGATGAATCACTTCTGGCGCAAGCATCTCGCGTTCGTCGCGGTTCATGCAGTCTACCGCGCTCCAATTCGGGCGTTTGGCCAGTCGATCATATACGCTCGCCGCCGCTTTCAAGTGCGCGAGATTTGCTTCCTGCAAATCGTGCCGGCGGCGTGTGTAGCCTCGCGCGTTTTTTTTGCCGACCATGGTCTGCGCCTTTGCGGCGGGCAGACGCAAATAAATCACGATGTCTTCGCGCGGCAAGCCATAGACGCCGTATTCCAACTGTTCGAGCCAGCGCAAGAATTCCGGCAATTGCCGCCGGGACACTCGCGCGCCCTGATGAGCGAGATTCGAGCCGATGTAACGGTCCGCAAGAATCATTTTGCCTTGCGCGAGATTTTCTTCAAGCTGCGATTTGTTTTCCAAACGGTCGCCCGCGTAGAGCAGCGCGGAAAAATGCGCGTCCACTTCCGACAGGCTGCCGAATTCGCCGTTCAAATACCGCGCAACCATGCGCCCGAAAAAACCCTCGTAATATGGAAAGCTGATGGTTATGTGCGCTACGCCCCGTGTGCGAAGCGCGCGCGAAAGCATTTCGAGCTGCGTGCGCTTGCCAGAGCCGTCGATTCCTTCGAGCGCAATGAATTTCCCGCGGGCAGGCATCAGAGTGGCGGACAGTCTAACATATTCGACAACTTGGACTCTTTCGAAGAGCATCGCGAAAAAGAATGCCGATTGAGCGTGTTAGAATGCGTCATGCCTCGCGCAGCATCGATCGCGTCGAACATCGAACAGATTCGCGAACGCATCGCGCGCGCGGCCGCTCGCGCGGATCGGCGACCGGAAGAAATTGTGGTGGTGGCCGCCGCCAAAACGGCTTCCGCCGAAGCGATACGTGCCGCGTACGATGCGGGCGTGCGTGCCTTTGGCGAAAATCGCGTGCAGGAGTGGGAGGAGAAGCAGCCGCAGCTTACGGATTTGCAGGCAAGCTGGCATTTGATCGGGCATCTGCAGGGCAATAAGGCACGCCGCGCTGCGCGCCTGTTTGACTGGATCGATTCCGTTGACGACGCAACGCTGGCGCTGAAGCTTGACGACGCCGCGGGCGAAACGAACGAGTGGCTCGCGGTGCTGATCGAAGTTCAGCTCGATCCCGCCGAAAAAAAGTCTGGCGTCGCGCAAGCTGACCTCCCGGCCCTCGCCGAAGTCATCGGGCAGATGCCGCATCTTGAACTCCGCGGCCTGATGACAATTCCGCCATTCTGCGAGGATCCGCGCGATTCGCGTCATTATTTCCGGCGGCTGCGGAGGTTGCGCGATGATCTTGAAAAACAATTCGACCGTTCGCTTCCCGAGCTGTCGATGGGCATGAGTCATGATTTCGAGATTGCCATTGAGGAAGGCGCTACGCAGGTGCGTCTGGGGACTGCAATTTTCGGCCAACGCGCCAAGGAATGATCGAAGTAACCGCGGGCGAAGGAGGCGTTGTTTTTCTGGTGCGCGTCGTGCCCAGAGCGAGCCGCGATTCGATCGACGGCGAATTTCAAGGAGCGTTGAGGGCTCACGTCACCGCGCCGCCCGTTGACGGCCACGCCAATGACGCTCTGCGCCGCGCTCTGGCACAGCGTTTGAATGTCTCCGTCTCCGCTGTTAAGATTCTTTCAGGTGAGAAGAGCCGAATGAAGCGCGTGGAAGTGCGCGGCGTCACACCGGCACAAATTCAGGCGCTCGCATAGGCCGCCTCGTCGCTCAAAGAAAAGAGAGTTCTATGCCAGACCTCAAAGCAATTCAAGCTGAACTTCGCGCACAAAAACTCGATGGATGGCTGTTCTACGACCACCATCATCGTGATCCGATTGCCGCTCGCGTCCTCGGGCTCGGATCGAACGGAATGACGACGCGCCGCTGGTTTTATTTTGTTCCGTCGCGCGGCACGCCGGGCAAGCTCGTTCATCGCATCGAATCGAAACAGCTCGACAGCCTTCCCGGACGCAAAATCGAATATTCGGGATGGGAGGAGTTGCACAAAGGGCTGGGCAAGATTCTGAATGGCTCGAAAGCCATCGCGATGCAGTATTCGCCGCAGAATAACATTCCTTATATTGGATTGGTCGATGCGGGAACGATCGAACTTGTGCGAAAACTGGGCGCGAAGGTAGTCAGCTCTGCCGACCTGGTGCAGAAATTCGAGGCAGCGTGGACGCCTGAGCAATTTGAATCGCACAAACTGGCGGGGCGAATCGTGGACCGCGTGACGCAAGAAGCCTTCGCGCGCGCCGGATCGTTTGTGCGCGAGAACAAATCGCTGACGGAATTCGAGTTGTCGCAGTGGATGGCCGCGCAGTTCCGCGCCAATTCGGTGGTGGCCGACGCGGCTCCTAACGTTTCCGTCGGCGCGCACGCGGGAGATCCGCATTACGAGCCTAAAGCCGTGGGGAGTTTTCCAATCCGCAAAGGCGATTTGATGCTGCTCGACGTATGGGGGAAACTCGACCGTCCGGGCGCCGTTTTTTACGACATCACGTGGATGGGATATCTCGGTGAATCTGTGCCCGCGAAATTTACGAAGGTTTTCCATATTGTGCGGCAGGCGCGCGACGCGGCCATCGAATTCGTGAAGCAGTCCGTTGCGTCGGGGCGCGCCACGTATGGCTGGGAAGTGGATCGAGCGGCGCGCGAGGTGATCCGCAAAGCCGGCTACGGCAAATTTTTCACGCACCGCACCGGCCACAGCATCGGCCAGGATGTTCACGGCAACGGCGCGAACATGGACGGCCTGGAAACGCGCGACGACCGGCGCATCGTGCCGCATACGTGCTTCTCGATTGAACCGGGAATTTATTTGCCCGAGTTCGGCGTGCGCTCGGAAGTGAACGTTTATGTGGACGACGGCGCAGCGAGCGTTACCGGCCCCATGCAAGAAGAAATCATTCCGATACTTGAGTAAGTGATTTGCCATGGTGCTGTCCCGGAGATATGTAGCGCTTCTTTTCGGGAGGCCGGGGCTTCAGCCCCGGCGTTAATTGTCTGGAGTCAATCCCCATGCAAGAAGAAATCATTCCGATAGCGAATAGGCGATTTGCTAGTGTCCGGCCCGGAGATATGTAGCGCTTCTTTTCAGGAGGCCGGGGCTTCAGCCCCGGCGTAAATTGTCTGGAGTCAATGGGCTTTAGCCCCTGAGGTAAGAGCAACTTTTGAAGCTTATTTACGGGACACAACACTAGTGCGGTACGCCTCAAGGGTTAGAACCCACGAGGAATTTGGAGCGTAATGTCGGAGCTAAGGCCTGACTGCTAGTCCTGACGAAGGAAGGGCGCCGTCAGGCTCCGACCCCCTGAAAGAGTCAGTGTGGTAACCCAACACTCAACTGCGCCACAGGTTTGACGCTCTTGGCGGTCAATGCTAAATTCAAATCACGCAGCCGAGGTAGCTCAGTTGGTAGAGCAGCCGATTCGTAATCGGCAGGTCGACGGTTCAAATCCGCCCCTCGGCTCCACCGTTTTTGCAAGACCCTCCAGCCCCCGCTCGGTATCACTTGGTCCAGCAACGGGGGACATGAATCGCGGGAGAATTAGCGCGCTGGTTCCGCGAAGCGATACCAAACAGGCTTTGAGCAACCTCTGACATAAGATCTCTCGCTGGCTCGAATTCTTCTCACGAACTCAGGGGCGCGCGGATCGCCTGACACCTCAGATTTGTTGTCTCGACGGCAGAAGGCGCGTACGATGCACCGACCATCTCGGCGAGGGAGCCGCATTGATGGAACGGAAGAAGTAATCTTTGAATTGAGGAGGACGCGATGTTGTCAAGGCGCACATTTCTGCGGTTTTCGTCGGCAGGTGTCGCGGCAGCCGCCGCTACCAAGTTAACCGTGGGCGCTTCGGCGCAGGGCCGGCAGCCCCAAGAGGCCGCGCGCGGACCGCTTCCGCCTCCAATTGCAGCGCTGCCGTCGATGACGGCTCGGGTGCGTCCGATCACCAACGACGAGCGCATGGCGCGCGTCGAGAAGGCCAAGAGCCTGATGGCGGCAAATAAGATCGACGCCATCGCCCTGTGTGGAGGCACCTCGACCCTCTATTTCGCCAACGCCCAGATCGGCGGAGGCGAGCGTCTCTGGGCGGTTGTGATTCCCGCCAAAGCCAACCCGTTCATCATATGTCCGGCTTTCGAGGCGGGACGCGCGAAAGAGATCCTGGCCAATGGCCCGTTCGGGTCCGCTGCTGACATCCGAGTATGGCAAGAAGACGAGAACCCATTCGCGCTGCTCGTCAAGAGCCTCAAGGATCACGGCATCGCCACGGGCCGCCTGGGAATTGAAGAGACGGTCAAATACGTTTTCTCGAATGGTCTCGCCAACGCGGGTGCGCACGCAATCGAGGCGGTCAGCGCGACACCGGTCACGGCCGGGTGCCGCATGATCAAGAGCGACCACGAGGTCGAGTGCATTCGGATAGCGGCACAGGCTACGCTCAGTGTGTACGAAGCTGTCTACAAGTCCCTGAAAGTCGGGATGACGGAAGCAGACGTGCAGGCTCTGGTCCATGCCGCCTACGCCCGGGTGGGATTCGTGGGAGAGGCGAGCATGAATATCGGCGAATACACCGCTTCGCCGCACGGATCAAGAACGCCGCAAACAATTCGCGAAGGCACGATCATCATGCTCGACGACGGCTGCAAGGTGGAAGGGTTTACTTCGGATATCACTCGGACGTTTGTGTTGGGCAAACCGACCGATAAGATGGTGAAGGTCTTTGATATCGTCCACGAAGCGCAGCAAGCTGCTTTGAAAACCGCAAAGCCCGGCGTAGTGACTGGAGCCGTCGACGCCGCCGCCCGCAAAGTCATCGTGGACGCCGGCTACGGCCCAGGCTTCAAGTACTTCACCCATCGCGTCGGTCATGGCTTGGGCATGGATATGCATGAATGGCCGTACTTGGTCGACAACAACATGTGGGGTTCGCCCCTGCACCCGGTGCTGCAAGCGAACATGACGACCAGCGACGAACCGGGCATCTACATCCCGGGCGAATTCGGCATTCGGCTCGAAGACGACTTGCACGTGACCCAGGATGGTGCCGAGCTGTTGACTCCGGCCAGCCCGTCACTCGAAGATCCGTTTGGATCTAGCACGTCGTCTTGAGCGCCGCACCCGGGCCATCGGGCACGCCGAGGCCCGCCTGGCTCTTACCCCACCGGCCAGACCCGAGCATTTTGGCCTCAACTCCTCGTTCCGATTCAGTCCTGGAGCCCAAGCAAGACAGGCGCGCGGCCGTGATCGATTTTCGAAAACCCGGACAATCGAAATAACCCTCGCCCTATCGCCCTGCTCGAGTAATACGACTTTCCTTCCGAATACCGTCTAATCGGGACTTAGCCTGAGTCCGTGATATAAACTTCTTTTCTGGTTCTGCGAATCTACGATTTTGCAAACTGCCATGCGTCCAGTCATTCAAGTTTCCGGAGTCCGCAAGACGTACGCCGCGACCGTGGCGGTCGATGAAGTTTCGTTCGAGGTGAACGAAGGTGAAATCTTCGGTCTGATCGGACCTAACGGGGCGGGAAAGACCACAACCATGGAGTGCATCGAGGGTTTGCGCACGCCCGACAAGGGCGCTATCTCCGTGCTGGGCCTTAATCCCTTCAAGGACGTATACAAGCTGCAAGAGCGAATCGGGGTGCAGCTCCAGCAGGCGCAGCTGCAGAAGCGCATCAAGGTGTGGGAAGCTGTCGACCTGTGGGCTTCGCTTTACCAGAAGACTGCGATCGACGGCACACACTTGCTCGAACAGCTCGGGCTCATCGACAAACGGAACGCCTGGTTTATGACCCTCTCTGGCGGCCAGAAGCAACGGCTGTTCATTGCGCTTGCACTGGTCAACGATCCGGAAGTTGTGTTTCTCGACGAGCTGACCACAGGGCTGGACCCGCAGGCGCGCCGCGCCATCTGGGACCTCGTGCGCGGCATCCGCGACCGCGGCAAGACGGTTTTCTTGACCACTCATCTCATGGAGGAAGCGGAACGGCTGTGCGACCGCGTAGCCATCATCGAGCACGGACGCATCATCGACATCGACACGCCGGAGAACCTCGTCAAGCGGCACTGTCCCGAGCGAACCGTTATTCTGGCTACGGAAGACCCAAGTGCCGCGGAGCGCTTTCGAGCGATCCCGCGAGTCGCGGCGGTGAGTCGCAGCGATTCGCAGTTTACGATCCGCGGTCAGAGCGACGATCTGGTGACCGAAGTGATTCAATGTCTGTCGGAGAACCGCATCCGCGTCACGGATTTCCGTACGATTCTCCCGAACCTTGAGGACGTGTTTCTCAAATTGACCGGCCATTCCATACGCGATTAGGTGATTCGCCGCGAGGCTCGACAATCATGCTGCGTGGACTCTGGAAACTGACCTGGATTGAGACCAAGATATTCATGCGGGAGCCGCTTGGCGCCTTTGGGACAATCGGTATGCCCGTTTTGGTGTTCGTCGTGGTGGGTCGGCTCGTTGGTGGCAGACTCTCACCAGCAGCACTCACCACCAACAGTTTTATCGACGTGGGGCTGCCGGTCCTCGCGTCAATCCTGATCGCCATTAGCGCGGTGCTGTCGCTCGTGACCATCATTTCGATCTACCGCGAGGGAGGCATTCTCAAGCGGCTGCGTGCCACTCCGCTGCGGCCGCAGACCATCCTCACCGCCCATGTGCTCGTCAAGCTGCTGCTCACCGCAGCCACGCTGGCGTTGATGGTGCTGGCGGGCAAACGCTACTATCCCATCGGTCTTCACGTTCCGTTGTTCCGCTTTACGATCGCGCTGCTGATTGGCACCTTAAGCATCCTGTCGATCGGCTTTCTCATTGCCAGCATCGTTCCAACGGCCCGCTTTGCGCAGCCAATCGGCGCAGTCATCATGTATCCGATGCTCGGCGTCTGTGGACTCTTCGTGCCGCTCGCGGCAATGCCTCCGGCGCTCCACGCGGTGGCAAGAATCGTGCCGCTAACTTATGTGGTGTCGTTGCTCGAAGGGATTTGGAAAGGGGACGCTTGGTCGGCTCACATCGGCGACTTGGCGGCATTGGCCGTGGTCTTTGTCCTTTGCACGGCCCTCTCGGCAAAAGTGTTTCGCTGGGAATAGCAAGTATTCCCTCGAAGTCGTCTTGAACTCGACATGAGGCACGTTATGGTCGGAGCGTATTTGCGCCGCAGCGCTCAGTTCGCTCCGCACGGTGACTTCCCGCCTAATTCTTACGGAATTCCCAGACTTCAAATGAGAGACTTCGCCGGATGCAATTGAGAAATTCGGTGATTTCAAATACTGCGCGATTCCGTACACGATTCGCATTTTCACGGCATCGTGCAAATGTTTCGGGCTGCAAGAGTTTTCTCACAGGGGGAACGATGTGCGGAAGTGCGATAACACCAAACCCACATCGTGCTCGCGCACCCATCGCGCGTTTCAAATCTGTCGCTCGGTTCCAATTTTGTGAGTTTGGACTGC
>DASRQP010000287.1:0-3775 GCA_035696585.1 Candidatus Acidiferrales bacterium
TTTCCAGCATCGCCGGCGCCACTTTCGAGCTTTTGGGATAATTCAAGATCACGCTGTCATACGCTTCGATGGCCCGGCTGTACTGTCCCTGCGAGTAAAACATTTCGCCGAGATAAAACTGCGCGTTCGGAGCGAAGGCGCCATCCGGGAAATTTTTCAGATAGTCATTGAATTCCTGCCGCGACAAATCGTTGTGCCCGCCGTTCCAATCGCGCAGCGCATTGGTATAAAGTGTGTCGCCGGAGATTCCGGGCATGGGAGCCGTAGTCGCCGGCTGCGAAGTCGTCACAGGCGGCTGGCTCGCGGAACTGCCCGGATCGTTGCCCGGATTGCTGCCCATCGGCGCGCCGGATGGGTTTTGCACTGCGGGCGGAGGTCCGGAAACCTTCGCGTTGATCTGCTGCAAAGTCGATTGAATGTCGCTCATCTGCTGTGCGAGCTTCCCGACGCGCGCTTGCATATCCGTCATGTTGTCGGAGATGCCCTGAATTTGCTGTGTCGTCGACGAAGTGTTCGCGCCGCTATTTGCCACCGCATCCTGCACGGTTTTCTGCAGCGAGCCCATGGTCTGGCTCAACTGATTCTGCGCCGTCAGCGACTGCTGAACCAGCACCTGCATGGAAGCAAATCGCGTGTCCACGTCCGTTCGCAGGTCCTGCTGATTTTGCAGAATCTGCGCGATGCTTTGCTGAATTTGAATGATCTCGCGGGAAACGGCGTTGGCGGGCGGGGGAGCCAGTATCGCTCCTCCCATGGCGCCCAAAACGAGTACCGCGAGTGCCAGCACGATGGTTCTTGTGCGCATGGTATTAACCTCCTTGGGATACGCCGCGGCGCTGCGAAACGCTCTGTCTCGCAGCGCCCGGCTGTATTGCATTTCTACTGCTGCTGAGCCATCACAAAGTGGCCCCGCCGATTCTGGTGCCAGCAATCTTCAGTATGCTCCGCACAGAACGGGTGCTCTTTGCCCCAGCTCATTGTTTTGATGCGGTCAGCGGAGATACCGAGCGACACCAAAAATTGCTTCGTCGCATCGGCGCGCCGTTGCCCGAGTCCCAGGTTATATTCTTCCGAACCGCGCTCGTCGCAATGCCCCTCGATAGTTACGCTGACTTGCGGGTACGAGCGCAGGAACTCCGCGTCCTTCTGCAGGTTAGTGCGAGAGTCGGCGGTGATTTCAGACTTATCGTAGTCGAAATAGGCGTCTGTTACGTTCTGGTTGAACAGCGCATTAATGTCCGGCGCTGCCGGTGGCGGCGTCGGTGCAGGAGCCGCGGCAACTGTGATTGCCACGTTGGCCGTTGCCGTTCCTCCCGGTCCGGTCGCCGTGATTGTGTAGGTTGTTGTGTCAGTCGGGCTGACGTTAGTTGAACCTTCCGCGGCCACTTTCCCGACTCCGGGTTGCAGATCGAGATCCGTGGCGTTGGTCGAAGTCCAATTCAGCGTCGTGCTTTGTCCCGCCTGAAGCGATGTGGATGTGGCGCTGATCGTCACCGTCGGCTGAGCTGGAGCGGGTGCCGGAGCGGGAGCGGGTGGCGGTGCCGGCGCTACTTTCTTCTTGCAAGCACCAGCGAATACGAGAAACGAAAACGCACTTAAGAGTACGAGAAATCTGCGAACGGTACTGCTGTGCATCGAAAATCCTCCTCTTCGCGCCCTGGGCTGCGCGAGTGGAACAGAACAGGGCTTAGATTTTATGTAAACAGCTACTGATTAAGGCAACTGCACCAAGGGCAACTGCAAAAAAAATCGCAATCAAATTATTTAGGTGACCAATTCGGTGATTCATTTCTCCCCGTGGTAGTTAACTGACGGGGTTCGCTGCCGTCCGCCAGCATGCTCCAAATCTGTAACGACCCGCTGCGCGTCGACTCGAATACGAGATGTCTTCCGTCAGGCGCCCAACTGGGCCGTTCGTTCTCGCCCGTGTCGCGCGTCAGTTCGGCAAGCTGATGGCTCGCCAAATCCATAATGTAAATATCATAATTTCCCGCGGGCCGCCGCCAACTGAACGCCAGCAGCTCGCCATTGGGCGACCATGACGGGTCGATCACGTATCCAGTCGCCGGCAGATCTTTCGCAGCCACGCCCGTTGCCGCCGAAAGCGGAATCTTCTGTACGCTCGAGCCGTCCGCGTTCATTTCGAAAAGATCGGGCAAACCGCCGCGATCGCTCACAAATATAATCTGATTCCCCGTTTTTGGATTCCAAGTCGGCGAAGTGCTCACGCCCAGCGAATAGGTCAAGCGCCGCAAGTGACCCCCTGTCGGATCCGTCACGTAAATCTGCGGGTCGCCTCCGTGGCTGGACATGAACGCCACGTCGTTGCCGCTTGGCGAAAACGCGGGCGACGAATTTGTCCCCGGGAATCGCGGGAACGCCATCAAACGGTTCGTCAGCGTTGAGTACATGCAGATTTGCGCGGAGACGACGCGGCGATAGGACTCGAAGCACGTGAATGCGATGCGCGAGTCATCAGGCGACCATCGCGGAGTCAGTGACGTTGCGCCCAGGTGCGTCAGTTGTTGTTGGTTCGCTCCGTCGTAATCCATTTCCCAGATTTCCTTGTGCCCCGTGCGGTTGCTCACAAACGCGATTTTCGTCTCCGCGATTCCCGGCAGGCCTCCGCTCAAACGAGAAATTATATCGTCTGCAAATTCATGCGCAAGTTGCCGCGCCCCTGCCTCCGTGGCGTCACCATTATAGATTTTTTCCAGAATCGAGAGCGGCGGCGTTTGCCTTACATCGTAAAGGTAACCGGCCAGCGAAAGCGAAGTTCCATTCACAGTCAGATTGCCGAACGCCACCATCCACGCGTTGGCAGGTGCCTGGCTCCACTGTTCCGCATTCAGTTCGCCCGGAACGCTCGGAGTGACCACAGGATAAAAACTCGGGCTGACCATGTCGATGATTCCCGAATAGGTGAGGTCGTCCATCAACACTTGGTGAAAAACGCCTTGGAGCGCGCCCGCCTGCGGATTGCGCGCGGCGAAGTTCGGCACCGCTAATTTCACTCTCTGCACGCCCAGGCCCGTGCCCGTTTGGATGATTCCTTGCGCCGTTGCTCGCGGAGCGGCGGAAATCAAAATCAAAAAAATAAATGATGCCAGTATTCCAATCAACCGTTTCATTCTGAAGTCCCTTCCAATATAGTCGGCCAGGCCTCGCGTCAAAATAAATTCTCGTTAAATTTTAACTTCCCTCATTGCCGTCGAAAATCGAACCAGAATTCCACATTCACATACGTTCCGCTGTACCCGGGCGGCAAATGGTCCAGCGGGTTCGAGTTTTGCACCGCGCGGATCGCCGATGTATCCACGGACTGGTTGCCGCTCGATTGCATGATCTGGACGTTGGCGATGCTTCCGTCGCGCAAAATTTGGAAACTCACGATGCAGCGCGGTGCCCACGGAATCGTGGGGTCCACCGTCGATTCCAGCCAGTTGCTGCTGACGCGCCGCTGCACTGCCTCCACGTACCACGGAAACTGGAAGCCGAAACTGCCGCCGCTGGTCCCCTGAACGCCCATTCCTCCGCGCGTCGTTTGATTCATCATGAAAGTCGACGTGGGAATCTGCGGTGTTCCGCCCTTTCCATAGGGAATCGCATTCGTCGGAGCCGGCGCGGGATTGTCCAGCACGCGCGAGGGCTTCTTAATGTACTCCGGCTTTTTGTCGGCCTCTTTATCGAACTTCGGCAAATAAATCGCGTTCTTGTCGTCCGGCGGCGGCACTTTTGGCTGGACCGGCGTCGGTAATTCTTTCGGCTGCGGCTC